>NZ_NWTH01000054.1:0-20854 GCF_002531555.1 Sinorhizobium sp. BJ1 | reverse complement strand
GGCCAATTCTGGCGCGCCCGTTTCTATTTTCTCTCGGTTGCGGGGCTCGCTCTGGGCATCGCCAGTAGAGGCAGCCCATTGTTGCGTTGGCATCAACAAGGCCATGCTCGCCATATGTGCAAAGAATTCACATGTCCCACCGCCAACAACACCAGTCGCGTCTCGTGTCCTTTGCTATTTTTTGCAGCAATCGCCCGAGAGTATCGAGCGAAGTGAAGGTTCCTGACGGTGAGACGGCCGCTTACCAGGTCAGTCTAATTCGGGGAAGCGAGCCAGCTGATTTCGCAATCCAAGTGGAGGAATGACTTGAACAAGATCTACGCTGATTCAAACACAGCTCTCGAAGGTCTGCTGTTCGACGGGATGTTCATCGCGGCTGGTGGCTTCGGCCTCTGCGGTATTCCCGAGCTTTTGATCGATGCCATCCGCGAGGCTGGCGCGAAGAACCTGACGATCGCCTCGAACAACTGCGGCGTCGACGACTTCGGTCTCGGTGTGCTGCTGAAGACAAAGCAGATCAAGAAGATGATCTCGTCCTATGTCGGCGAGAACGCCGAGTTCATGCGGCAATATCTGAGCGGTGAACTGGAGCTCGAATTCAACCCGCAGGGGACGCTCGCCGAACGCATGCGGGCAGGCGGGGCAGGGATCGCCGGCTTCTACACCAAGACCGGTGTTGGCACCGTGGTCGCCGAGGGCAAGGAACTCAAGGCCTTCAATGGCGAGACCTTTGTGCTCGAGACCGGCATCGTCGCCGACCTCTCGATCGTCAAAGCCTGGAAGGCGGACACGACGGGCAATCTGGTCTTCCGCAAGACCGCCCGCAACTTCAACCCGCCGGCCGCCACCTGCGGCAGGATCTGCGTCGCCGAAGTCGAAGAAATTGTGCCGGCCGGCAGCCTCGATCCCGATCAGATCCACCTGCCGGGGATCTACGTGCATCGCCTCATTCAGGGCAAACACGAAAAACGCATCGAACAGCGCACGACGCGCGCAGCGGCGGCGTAAGGGCAGGGGGAGAGACAAGATGGCCTGGGACAGGAACCAGATGGCAGCACGGGCTGCCCGCGAACTTCAGGACGGCACCTACGTCAATCTCGGCATCGGCATTCCGACGCTGGTCGCCAACTACATTCCCGACGGTGTCCATGTGACGCTGCAATCGGAAAACGGCCTGCTCGGCATCGGCCCGTTCCCGACCGAGGACAGGATCGACGCGGACCTGATCAATGCCGGCAAGCAGACGGTGACGGCGCTGCCGCATTCGGCCTTCTTCGACTCGGCGCAAAGCTTCGCGATGATCCGCGGCGGCAAGATCGCCATGGCGATCCTCGGCGCCATGGAAGTGGCCGAGAACGGCGATCTCGCCAACTGGATGATCCCCGGCAAGCTGGTCAAGGGCATGGGCGGCGCCATGGACCTGGTCGCCGGCGTCAAGCGCGTGGTCGTCGTCATGGACCACACCAACAAGGCGGGCGAATCCAAGGTGCTAAAGGCCTGCACATTACCGCTCACCGGCAAAGGCGTGGTCAACCGGATCATCACCAATCTTGGCGTTCTCGAGGTCGTCGACGGCGGCCTGAAGCTGGTGGAGCTCGCCGATGGTGTGACCGAAAGCGAGCTACGCGCCGCGACGGACGCGACGATCGTTAACTGATCCGGCGCTTCGTCGGGCAATAGACCGACCTAATCCGATCCAACCAACAGCGGAGGAGCTATCATGAGCACCCCATCCATCATTATTGCCAGCGCCGCCCGTACCGCGGTCGGTTCCTTCAACGGCGCTTTCGCCAACACCCCGGCGCATGAGCTCGGTGCTGCCGTCATCAAGGGCGTGCTCGAGCGCGCCGGCGTCGAGGCAAGCGAGGTCGACGAGGTAATCCTCGGCCAGGTTCTGCCAGTCGGCGAGGGCCAGAACCCGGCGCGTCAGGCGGCGATGAAGGCCGGCATCCCGCAGGAAAAGACCGCCTGGGGTGTCAATCAGCTCTGCGGCTCGGGTCTCAGAGCCGTGGCGCTCGGTATGCAGCAGATCGTAACGGGCGATGCCAGGATCATTGTGGCCGGCGGCATGGAGTCGATGTCGATGGCGCCGCACTGCGCGCATCTGCGTTCCGGCGTGAAGATGGGCGACTTCAAGATGATCGACACGATGATCAAGGATGGCCTGATTGACGCCTTCCATGGTTATCACATGGGGATTACCGCCGAGAACGTCGCCCGCCAGTTCCAACTTACCCGCGAGGAGCAGGACCAGTTTGCCCTCGCCTCGCAGAACAAGGCGGAAGCGGCGCAGAAGGCGGGCCGCTTTGCCGCCGAGATCGTTCCTTTTGTCGTAAGAACCCGCAAGGGCGATGTCGTCGTCGATCAGGATGAATATATCCGTCACGGCGCGACGCTGGAGTCGATCGCAAAGCTTCGCCCTGCCTTCGACAAGGAAGGAACGGTTACGGCCGGCAATGCCTCGGGCATCAATGATGGCGCAGCCGCAGCCCTTTTGATGAGCGAGGAAGAAGCAGTGCGCCGCGGCATCACGCCGCTGGCCCGCATCGTCTCCTGGGCGACCGCCGGCGTCGATCCGAAGATTATGGGCACCGGCCCGATCCCGGCCTCGCGCAAGGCGCTGGCGAAAGCCGGCTGGAAAATCGGCGATCTCGACCTCGTCGAAGCCAATGAAGCCTTCGCCGCTCAGGCCTGCGCCGTCAACAAGGACCTCGGCTGGAACCCGGACATCGTCAACGTCAATGGTGGCGCCATTGCCATCGGTCATCCGATCGGCGCATCGGGTGCGCGTGTGTTGAACACGCTGCTCTTCGAGATGAAGCGCCGTGGAGCGAAGAAGGGTCTTGCAACGCTCTGCATCGGCGGCGGCATGGGGGTCGCTATGTGCGTGGAAGCTATGTGAGAGAGGGAGAGTGTGATGACCAGCGCCGAGTATCGCCTCTGCGATGTCGCACTCGACTGCTCCTTTCGGACACGGGATGCTCGCGTCGAGCGTGAACAGGCGCTCGCGATCATCGACCTTCTGGAGTCCAACACCTTTACGCCGCTCGGCCATGACGGCGGCCCCTATCGTCTGAAGATCGAGACGGTGGACGGGCGATTGGCACTACATGTCGCCGACGAGAACGGGCGACATGTCGTCAGCCACTTTCTGTCGCTCACGCCGTTCCGGCGCCTGCTCAAGGACTATACCCGCATTTGCGAAAGTTATTACGACGCCATGTGCCGGCCTGGCCCCGAGCGGCTACAAGCGATCGATATGGGTCGGCGTGGCATCCACAACGAAGCGGCCGAACTGCTGCGAGAGCGTCTCTCCACCAAAGTCAGCATCGACATGGACACGGCGCGTCGCCTCTTTACGCTGATTTACGCGCTGCTCGAGCGCAATCCAGAACATCGAACTTTGTCGAGTTAGCAAGCTATGAGACCTCCGCCGAGGACCCGCCGGCAGCTATCGCCCCATCATCAGCCTATAGAGGGAAGTACAACGTGCATGCAAGATCACAGTCGCCAATGCAGGTCAGTTCTGCAGGCTTCCTGGAAAGCGTCGACCAAAACTTCCGTCATGCCGTGTCCTTTCTCGATCTGCCGGAAGGACTGGCTGAACGGATCATCCAGTGCAACTCGACCTATCGGTCCGCTTCGGTGTCCGGCTGCGCGGCCGCATGTACAGCTTCACCGGCTGGCGCTCGGTCCACAGCGAACACGGCGAACCGGTCAAGGGCGATATCCGCTGCGCCTCCAATGCAGACGCCGAGGAGGTCGAGGCGCTCGCTGCACTGATGACCTTGAAGTGCTCGCTCGTTGATGTGCCGTTCGGCGGCTCGAAGGGGGCGCTGAAGATCGATCCGCGCGAGTGGACGCCGCAGGAACTCGAGCGCATCACCCGCCGCTTTACCCAGGAACTGAACAAGCGCGGCCTCATTCGTCCCTAGCGTCAACGTTTCCGGCTCCCGATATCGGCACCGGCGAGCGGGAAATGGCTTGGATGATGGACGAGTTCCGCCGCGCCAATCCGACCGACGTCGTCAATGCGCGCGCTTGCGTCACCGGAAAACCGCTGTCAAAGGGCGGCATTGCCGTGCGCACGGAACGCTCAGGACCCGAAGACGTCATGCGCAGCACTTGGGCGCGGATCGGGGATCTCCTGGCAGAAGCACCAGAGCTCGGCGACTACAGAACCGCCGTTTATGTCGCATCCATCCAGCAGATTGCCGAAGCTTATGAGGCTATCGGGCTCTGACCGGGTCGCATACGATCACGTGTGCGGCAAGGCATAACATTACGGACTGAAAATCCCTCTCAGTTGATGACAGCTTATCGAAGCGTCCGTCATGATGGTACGACTGCGACCGTATTGAATTTTCGACCCGTATAGGGAAGGAGCAGCCGCCAGACTTGTCGATCCTATTCACATGTCATCTCACAATACTAAAGTGACCGTTCGCCTAATCGGGGCTAGTTTTCTTCCCAACGGAGGAAACAAAATGGAACGATTGGACAGTAATCTAAGCTCACATGAAGCTGCGGACTTCCGTCGCAAAGTGAGAGCGCTTCTCTCCGAGCACCTGCCCGACGACATACGTGTTCAAGTCGAGCAGGAAAAGATGGACCTTTCCAAGGAAGACCAGAGAAAGTGGCATAAAATCTTGCGCGCGCACGGCTGGGCATGCCCGTCTTGGCCCACGGAGTATGGAGGTGCTGGTCTCAGCGATACCGAACTCTTCATACTTGAACGTGAGTTCGCGTTGGGCGGCGCACCGCGCCCTATGATTTACGGTGTCACTATGCTTGGGCCGACTCTTATTGCTCATGGTACTCCAGAACAAAAGCGGCGGTTTCTTCCAGGGATTCTGGAAGGGGACACCTTCTGGTGCCAGGGTTTTTCGGAAACCAACGCAGGCTCAGATCTCGCGAGCTTGAAATGCGCGGCTCGCCGCGACGGCGATGAGTATGTCATCAACGGTCATAAGATGTGGACCAGCGAAGGTCACATCGCAGATTGGATGTTTGGAATATTTCGAACTGATTCTTCAGGTCGTAAGCAGCAGGGTATCACATTCCTTCTACTCGACATGCGGAGCCCAGGTATCTCTGTCCAGCCGATCCCTACATTCGACGGCACAGGAAGCGAAATCAACCAGGTCTTTTTTGACAACGTACGCGTGCCGGTCGATCAGCGCCTCGGGGAGGAGGGGGCAGGATGGGAGATCGCGAAATTCCTACTCACTGCCGAACGCTTTAGCACCGCAGAGGTCTCGCGCTCCATTGCCTCGCTTAATCGACTAAGAACCTTTTGCAATACAACCACTGTCAACGGAAGGCGGTTGATCGAGGGTCCTTTCGTCGCGCGACGGCTAATCGAGTTGGAAATCTCGCTTCACGCTGTCGAGAAAACCGAACTGCGCTTCCTCTTTCACGCGGGCGATGAACTTGGGGCTGAGGCAGCACTTCTGAAGCTGCGCGGGACAGAAGTTCAAAATGCCATCCTGTCCGCGGCGGTGGATTTTCGCGGTCCAGCAGCCTCAATCGGAGCAGACGAGAGAAACCGGAAGCCCCCTGCACCCGACAGTTATGCTGAAGCTAGCCATGCCTTAATGGCGCACATGAATTATCGAAAAACGATGATCTATGGCGGCTCAAGCGAAGTTCAGCGTAACATCCTGGCAAAAGGAGTGCTCGGTCTATGATCAGGTCTCTTGGTTTAAACGAGACTGACCGCCTCGTACGCGATTCCGTGATGTCGTCGATCGCAGACGTACCTGACGCAGGGCTCGTATCGAGCAATCGCAGCGCCGATGCTTTCCGTGCCTTGGCCGAAATTGGGGTGCTCGCCGCGCCTCTACCGGAGGAGCTTGGGGGGATGGGAGAGGGCCTCGGTGCTGCAGCGCTGGTCCTAGAACCGCTGGGTCAGCGCGCGTTAGTTACTCCTCATGTGGAGTCGATCTGCGTGCCTGCGGCCATCGCAGAATTTTATCCTTCGGTTCCTTCACTGCGCGGGGCGTTGGTGTCTGCAGCGCAAGCTGAGCCAGGCGCGGTGCTTGCCTGGATGGAGCCGGGCTGCGGTTGGACCAGGCAACCCAGCCTCACAATGGTGGAGAGGAGTGGCGCCGAATGGATCCTTCGCGGCAGAAAGACGCTCGTGCGCTGGGGTGATGTTGTTGGTGGGTTCATTGTCACTGCACTGGCAGACGCTGAGCCCACGTTGTTCTGGGTTCCTCGCGATTGCGAGGGCCTCGAAATGAGCGTCTATCATTCTGCCGATGAGCGCAGCCTTGTAGATCTCGAATTTCACGACTTGCATCTTCCGCCGGAGAGTCGCATCAGCGATGGTGATGCGTCTGTGGTCATCGACTACGCGCTTGACGCCGGCGCAGCGCTGTCGCTCGCAGAAGCTGTTGGTCTAATGGACCGTGCGTTGGAGATGACAATCGACTACCTCAAGACTCGCGAGCAATTCGGTGTGTCTTTGTCGAAGATGCAGGCGCTGCAGCATCGATTGGTTGAGATGTACGCCACCACCGAATGTGCGTGGTCGCTCGTCCATGAAGCCGTATGCAGCCTGTCGAGAGAAGTTCCGGAAATACAGCGGCAATCGACGGTCTCCCGCGCCAAGGCATATGTCGGCCGTATGGGGCGACTCGTGGGACAGGAGGCGCTGCAACTCCACGGCGCGATTGGTATGACAAAAGAATATCCGCTTGGGCGCTATCTCCAGCGGCTAACTGCAATAGAGCTCGATTACGGCGACAGCGAATGGCATCTCAACCGCCTTGCCGGAAATTGCAGGTGACGAGACGATGAGACGAGATCTGACACCGCTTTTTGCGCCATCGACAGTGGCGATTTTTGGCGCGAGCGGGCGCGAAGGCCGTCCCGGCTATGAAATTGTAAAAGCGTTGAAGTCCTTTCCAGGTGGACCACGAATTTACCCGGTGACCCCGAATTATCGGGAAATCGATGGAGTTCGATGCTATGAAGATTTCGATGGACTGCCTGAGAAAATCGATCTGGGCGTGATCGCTAGCGGCTCGGCTCGAATCGTCAAAGATGCACAAAATGCAATTTCAATCGGCGCTCGCGCGCTGCACATCGTCGGCGACTTGACTCCGGAAGATTCAGTTCGGTTGTCGCAAATCGCCCGGGATGCAGGCGTACTGCTGCTTGGTCCGAATTCGATCGGCTTTGTGGATTTCGCAGGCGGGGTTGCCTCGACGTGGGCGATGCCCCCTGAAAATCATTGGAGCCCAGGCGGCATCGCGTTGATCCTGCAGTCCGGCGCGCTATTCTCGTATGCTAATTCGATCGACCCCCGTCTGCGATTTAGCACGACGATTCATCTCGGCCGGGAGCTAGGCGTTGGCCTGGTCGACATGGTTCATCGCGCGCTCTCAAAGGTTGAGACGCGCGTGATTGGTATCTACCTGGAAAGTGTGCGTGATAGCGTTGCACTTGGGGAGGCGTTAGCGTTAGCAGCGTCACGCGGAGTACCAGTCGTTGTCCTGGCCCCGGGGCGTACAGCGGAAGCGGCTGAAGCTATCGCAACCCACGCAGGCCGAATGGCGGGCGGGAGGGCGCCTCTTGAAGCAATCATCAGGCGTTATCGGTTGATTGAATGCATTACACTTGATCAGTTCTGGTGCACCCTTCACCTGCTTTCATCCGGGATTCAATTCAATGGCGGCGGGGTGGCGGTCGTCACGGATTCCGGCGGCCAGCGTGCTATGGCGCTTGATGCCGCAAGCCGCTCGAACTTACCGCTCGCCAAGTTTTCCGAAGCAACGGAAGGGTCGCTCCGCGAAATACTCGCACCCGAACTGTCAACCGTAAATCCAATTGATATCTGGTCGGGCGAAAAGGACGTCGCGGGTCATGTTGAAAACTGCTTTAAGGCCGTTCTTTCGGACGAGGATGCCAGCATCGGCGTGTTCGTTACCGAGTTCGGTGTGCCGGCTGCCGATACCTTTTCGACTAGGATTGCTGAGGGCGTTGCACGGCTGGCGGGGGGTTCGAAGCCGGTACTAGCAATCGGGTGTTCGACCCGGCACTTCGTATCAGATCGCATCATGGAGCTGGAGCGGACCGGAGTGCCTGTCTTAGATGGGCTCGAAACATCGTTCGCGGCACTTGCGCAACTCCATCGTTATGGATCCAGTAAAAACTATCCCACCGCTTCGGCTTTTTCCGAGACCAAAAGGCAAGAAGTTGAATTGGCGCTCGCGAAGGTGGCCCCGAACGATGAAGCGACTACACTGGACCTCATAGAGGCAGTTGGAATACCGACGGTGGCTCGGGCCGCGGTGGATAGTCTTGACGAAGCGATAAAGGCAGCCGCTACAATTGGTTATCCCGTTGTGGTCAAAACGGCCGAAGCTGTTGCCCACAAGACCGAAGTGGGCGGTGTCTGGCTTGATGTGACCGACGAAGGGAAACTTGAAGCAGCATACAAAGACTTGGCGATACGCATCGGATCCCGCGTGCTCATTGCTTCGATGGTGAAGGGCGGAGTTGAATTGGCTTTGGGTGCAGTACTAGATCCCGTGGCTGGCCCGATGGTCATGGTAGCAGCGGGTGGCGTGAAGGCGGAACTTCTCGCCGACCGGCAGTTCGCCCTAGCGCCGGTAAGCGAGGACGAGGCCCTCGATATGTTGCGCTCGCTCAGCATTAGCCCAACGCTCGATCCCTATCGTGGTAAGCCAGGCATCGATCGGAAGGCTATCGCCGGTGCCGTAGCCAATTTGTCCCGGCTAATCAGCGAGTACCCTCATGCGATCGCCGCTGTCGACATAAATCCAATCATCGCTACATCGCAGGACGTAATCGCCGTTGACGCACTGGTTTCTCCAAAAAATGAATAGTTCAACACCATTACGATCGACAGGAACCGGCATTCTTTCATGACTGTTCCGCACTTCAGGACAGTTGTCACAGGCTCTTGTCTCTCGACATCAGCGACGCTGCCTCCACCACTACATCGCCGTAAAACTGGAGACGCATTCATGGCTGAACCCATCATCAAAACTCAGCGAATTGGTAACGTACTTGAGATTGTTCTCAACCGCCCCCAGGTCAACGCAATCAATCGAGAAATGAGCCGTGCGATCTACTCGGTGCTGAAATCACTTCAGGAAGATCCTGAACTGAGTGTCGGTGTGATAATCGGGACCGGCGACCGTGTTTTTTCTGCGGGTTGGGACCTTAAAGACGTTGCAACCTCGGGCTTCAACCGCTTAGACGATGCCAATAACGAGACCGGTCATGGCCGCGGAGGCTTTGCCGGCATTACTGAATATCATGATCTTCTGAAGCCCGTGGTCGCTGCCGTCAATGGCGTGGCGGTAGGCGGGGGATTTGAGATGGCGTTGGCCTGCGACATGATTATCGCTGCCGAACATGCCTACTTTGAGCTTCCCGAGATGCAAAGGGGGTTTCTGGCGGACAGCGGCGCGATCCAACGTTTGCCGAAGCGAGTTCCCTACAACGTGGCGAAGGACATGTTGTTGACGGGCCGGCGGATGTCGGCCGAGGAAGCACAGAGATGGGGGTTGGTCGCATCTGTGCACGACAGTGCAAGTCTAAGAGAAGCTGCAATCGACTTGGCTACTCGTATCGGCAAGGGCGCTCCACTTGCTTTGCAGGCGATGAAAGAGGTCATGACACATATCGAGACACTCTCAACTGCTGAAGCGTTGTCCCTGACCAAGCCTGGCAAAAGTGGGCTGCCGATGTACGAGCGCATGGCACATTCCGAGGATTTCCTTGAGGGCCCCAAGGCCTTCGTCGAGCAGCGGCCGCCGGTGTGGAAGGGTCGATAAAAGCGCGCTGTAAGACGTGAACCCGAGCAATCGTACATGGGCATCTTGTTCGCCGGAAGGAGTCTTTAGCGCATCGTCGGCGAAATTGACGCAGATAGCTCCTTGCAACTTGTCTCGTTCCGAGCGTGAAGCGTCTTTGATGGTAACGTGCGTCTCACTCAAAGCATCAACTCCTTGGAGTGAGACCGAATTCCCATGGCGAATGAACCCTGTTCGAGCGGTTTAAGCTGTACGACGACGCCGCAAATCCTGCAGCGACGGCTATAATAGAAGGTTGGCAAAAGTGAAGATTCTTGTCCCAGTGAAGCGGGTGGTTGACTACAACGTGAAGATCCGCGCCAAACCAGACGGCACGGGTGTTGACCTTGCCAATGTCAAGATGTCCATGAACCCGTTCGACGAGATCTCGGTCGAAGAGGCGCTCAGGCTGAAGGAAGCCGGCAAGGCAAGTGAAGTCGTCGTCGTCTCGATCGGCCCGGCCAAGGCCGAGGAGACGCTGAGGACGGCGCTCGCCATGGGTGCCGACCGGGCGATCCTGGTCGAGACCGAAGACCAGGTCGAACCGCTCGCCGTTGCCAAGATCGTCAAGGGTGTCGCCGAGGCCGAACAGCCGGGGCTGATCATCGTCGGCAAGCAGGCGATCGACGACGATAGCAATCAGACCGGCCAGATGCTGTCGGCGCTCTTGGGCTGGGCCCAGGGCACCTTTGCCTCCAAGGTCGAGATCGCCGACGGCAGCGCCAAGGTGACGCGCGAAGTCGACGGCGGCCTGCAGACGGTCGAACTGAAGCTGCCGGCGGTGGTGACCACCGATCTTCGTCTGAACGAGCCGCGTTATGCCTCGCTGCCGAACATCATGAAGGCGAAGAAGAAGCCGCTCGACAAGAAGACGCCGGCCGATTTCGGCGTCGACACGGCGCCGCGGCTGAAAGTCTTGAAGACGGAAGAGCCGTCGGGCCGCAAGGCCGGCATCAAGGTCAAGTCGGTCGCCGAGCTCGTCGAGAAGCTCAAGAGCGAAGCCGGCGTTCTGTAAGGTTTTAGGAAAGGGAGATCTCACCATGGCCATTCTGCTTCTGGCTGACCACGACAATGCCAATCTTTCCGACCAGACGGCCAAGGCGCTGACCGCGGCGACGAAGATCGGAGCCGACTTGCATGTGCTCGTTGCCGGTTCCAACGTCAAAGCTATCGCCGAACGAGCTGCCAAGCTTTCCGGCGTCGCCAAGGTGCTCGTCGCCGACGACGCAAGCCTCGCCAACAATCTCGCCGAGCCGCTCGCCGCGCTGATCGTCTCGCTCGCTGAGAATTACCATACCTTCGTTGCCGCGGCGACGTCGGTCGGCAAAAACGTCATGCCGCGGGTTGCAGCCCTCCTCGACGTGTCGCAAGTCTCTGAGATCGTCGAAGTGATCTCGCCATACACCTTCAAGCGGCCGATCTATGCCGGCAACGCCATCCAGATTGTGCAGATGAGCGAGCCAAAGCGGGTCATTACCGTGCGAACCACTGCCTTCCCGTCTGCCCCACAGGGCAGCAACTCGGCTGCCGTCGAACAGGTCCCGACGGCAGCCACTTTCTCTGATCTCTCTGCCTTTATCTCGGAAGACAAAACCATCTCGGAGCGTCCGGAGCTGACCTCGGCGAAGATCATCATCTCCGGTGGCCGCGCGCTCGGCTCCTCGGAGAAATTCAGGGAGGTGATCCTGCCCGTCGCCGACAAGCTCGGTGCCGCTGTCGGGGCAAGCCGAGCCGCCGTCGATGCCGGTTATGCCCCGAACGACTGCCAGGTGGGCCAGACCGGCAAGGTGGTCGCCCCCGACCTCTACATCGCCTGCGGCATCTCCGGCGCCATCCAGCATCTCGCCGGCATGAAGGATTCGAAGGTCATCGTCGCGATCAACAAGGACGAGGAGGCGCCGATCTTCCAGGTCGCCGACTACGGTCTCGTCGCCGACCTGTTCGAAGCCCTGCCGGAACTTGAAAAGGCGCTCTGAGGCGAGAATGACCGAGCGACAAGAACTGCCAGAACGCGAGAGCATGGAATTCGACGTGGTGATCGTCGGGGCCGGTCCGGCCGGGCTTGCGGCGGCGATCCGGTTGAAGCAGGTCAATCCGGAACTCTCCGTCGTCGTCCTGGAAAAGGGTGCCGAGGTCGGCGCGCACATCCTTTCCGGCGCCGTCGTCGATCCGATCGGCATCGACCGGTTGTTGCCCGGCTGGCGCGACGAACCGGACCATCCGTTCAAGACCGAGGTCACCGACGATCATTTCCTGTTCTTAGGTCCCGCCGGCTCGATCCGCCTGCCGAATTTCCTGATGCCGCCGCTGATGAACAATCACGGCAACTACATCGTCTCGCTCGGAAACGTCTGTCGCTGGCTTGCCACTCACGCCGAGGCGCTCGGCGTCGAGATCTATCCGGGCTTTGCCGCAACCGAAGTGCTCTACAACGACGAGGGCGCAGTGATCGGTGTCGCCACCGGCGACATGGGCATCGAGCGCTCCGGCGAGCCGGGGCCGAACTTCGCCCGCGGCATGGCGCTCCTCGGCAAGTACACGCTGATCGGCGAGGGCGTGCGCGGTTCGCTCGCCAAGGAACTGATCGCCAAGTTCAAGCTCGGTGAAGGCCGCGACGTGCCGAAATTCGGCATCGGCCTGAAAGAGCTCTGGGAGGTGAAGCCGGAGAACCATAAGCCAGGGCTGGTGCAGCACTCTTTCGGCTGGCCGCTCGACATGAGAACCGGCGGCGGCTCGTTCCTCTATCACCTCGAGGACAACCTTGTCGCGGTCGGCTTCGTCGTCCACCTCAATTACAAGAACCCCTATCTCCATCCCTTCGAGGAATTCCAGCGCTTCAAGACGCACCCGGCGATCCGCGGCACCTTCGAGGGGGCCAAGCGCCTGTCCTATGGCGCCCGCGCCATCACCGAGGGCGGCTATCAGTCGGTGCCGAAGCTCTCGTTCCCCGGCGGCGCGCTGATCGGCTGTTCGGCCGGCTTCGTCAACGTGCCGCGCATCAAGGGCAGCCACAACGCGATGCTGTCGGGCATTCTCGCCGCTGAAAAGCTGGCGGACGCCATTGCCGCCGGCCGCGCCAATGACGAGCCAATCGAGATCGAGCGCGGCTGGCGCGACAGCGCCATCGGCCAGGACCTGAAGAAGGTCAGAAACGTCAAGCCGCTGTGGTCGAAGTTCGGCACGGCGGTCGGCGTGGCGCTCGGCGGCCTCGACATGTGGACGAACCAGCTCTTCGGCTTCTCCTTCTTCGGCACGCTGAGACACGGCAAGACCGATGCGGCTTCGCTGGAACCGGCGGAACAGCATAAGAAGATCGACTATCCGAGGCCGGACGGGGTCTTGACCTTCGATCGCCTCTCCTCGGTGTTCCTGTCGAACACCAACCATGAGGAAGACCAGCCGATCCACCTGCAGGTCAAGGACTGGGATCTGCAGAAGCGCTCCGAGTACGACGTTTATGCCGGCCCGTCGGCGCGCTACTGTCCGGCCGGCGTCTACGAGTGGGTGGAGAAGGACGGCAAGCCGACCTTTGTCATCAACGCGCAGAACTGCGTGCACTGCAAGACCTGCGACATCAAGGACCCGAACCACAACATCAACTGGGTGCCGCCACAAGGCGGGGAGGGGCCTGTTTATTCGAATATGTGATAGGAGGCTAGTGGGCGATTACTAGCGGTGCCTCCCTCTTTTCCACGTCTGGTGAGCTTCTCCACGCTCGGAGATTCCGCCCCGCCTGCCAGGAACCGGTTGCCGTCGACAATGCTTTTGTACCCGAGAAAAAGAACCGTTAGGTGGATCGATGGCCTACGTCATCCGATGTGTCGTATCCGGCCGACCAACTGCTTGAGCGCCAGAGTACGAGGGCTGCCGAAGGCCAGGCCGTGGCGAGTGGTGTCGATCTTCAACTTCCGCTACCGCATCGAAGGCGACAGCGCGCCTTCGATGACGGCGCGACGGTCTATATCGAATTTTCCCTCCGGCATCGCCGGACCCACGGTGACGACCGCCTTGCTGAGATGGCCTGAAAACTGAAAGTCCTACTGCAAGCGGTAGGCTCAATCGATATTCACGATTGATCTAACCCGCTGACGCGGGAGAGGTGGGGTTTGGAGGCGCGGTCTCCTGATTGGGAATTGGGATGTTGGGGTGTTGAGAACCAACCCCTGACCGGGAGACGGACCGATGACCGATGCCCGGGCAGAGCCCGCTGCGCCGCCGCATGATCGACGACATGACGCTTCACAGCTGTCGCCGGCCACGCAGCGATCCTAGCTGCATGCCGTGACAAAGTTCAGCCGTTGTTTCGGCCACTCGCCGGATCGTCTGGGGCTGGAGGATGTGGGCGCGTTCCAGGTCTACCTGGTGTCGCCGGGCATCTCTCCTGGCTGGCGCTCAACCAGATGGTTTGCGCGCTGCGGTTCTTTTACGGCGTGACGCTGGACCGGGCCGAGATCCCTGAGCGATTGCCTATGCGCGCACGCCGCGCAAGCTGCCGGCGATCTTGAGCGCCGACGAGGTCGTGCGCTTTCTCGAAGCGGTGCCATCCTTGAAAGGCGCACACGGCGCTGACGACCGCCTATGCCGCGGGGCTGGGTGCCTCGGAGACGGTGAGCCTGAAGGTCGCCGACATCGACAGCCAGCGCATGGTGATCGAGGTCCGTCACGGCAAGGGCGCCAAGCATCGCACGGTGATGCTGTCGGCGCAGCTGCTTGGCATCCTGCGCACCTATCAGAACAAGCGGCAGGTCTATACGATCCTGTTCGAGGCGGCCCCCGAGACGCTCAAGACCATTGTCGCCGATCCGCGGCATCTCGGCGGCGAAGTCGGCTTCCTCGCGATCCTCCACACCTGTGGGCAGACGCTGACCCATCACCCGCATCTGCACTGTCTCGTCCCCGGCGGCGCCTTGTCCGCCGATGGCGGACGCTGGATCGCCTGTCGCCGCCGCTGTTTCTTCCTGCCGGTCCGGTGCTCTCCCGGCTGTTCCGCCCCCTGTTCCTCGAGCGCTGCTGGCGGCGCCGACGGCCGGAGGCCTGCGGTTCCTCGGCGCCCTTGAACCGCTTGGCGACGACGACGCCCTGGCCCGGGCGCTGTGTCAACTGCGCAAGAAGCGCTGCCGAGTAGGTGGGGACGTTGCCATCCCCACCCCTCACAGACCTGGACGTGCGGGTTTCCCGCATGCGGTTCCTCACCAGAGAGTTTCGCTTATGGGGCGTAGGGATGAGCGATCCGGACTGGAGGCAAAGGGTGACGTTTCAGGATTTCGTTGAGGCGGGCCCATCGGACCACGCTTTGGCGATCTCGCCGAGACAACCACTCTTGCCAAATCCGGACGACCCGTCGGGCGTACCATCGCAATCGTCGAACGTTGCCACCAATGCCGTAATAGACGTAGTGGCCCCGCAGCATAGCGGATAGATGGCGGTGCTGGTCGCGGATCGGCCGATGCCGGTTCTTCCGGCACCAGTTGTTCGCCGCAGCCACCGCACGGGCAAAGAGGCCCTTGGCCGTGACTTGCCGAACCATGTTGCGATCTTTCCGTGACCGCCCCCAGACATGGAAGCCAAGAAAGTCGAACGTGGTCCCATCCGTTACCGAATGGTGGGTTCCATCTGCCCGCCCTGGGCGGAAGTCGACGAGGCGTGTCTTGTCGGGATGAAGCGGAAGCCCAAACCGGGCAAGACGCTTGCCCAGCACGGCCAGCACACGCTCGACGTCAGCGAGATTGCTGAACGCCATCAGCGCATCGTCGGCGTAGCGGACAAGGGTGCAGTCCCGGCAAGGCGCGGCCTCACCTCACTCTCGAACCACTCGTCCAGCACGTAGCGCAAGAAGATATTCGAGTGGCAGGGTGAGATCACACCCCCTTACGGGGAGCCCTCGGTCGTACGGTGCAGGAGACCGTTTTCCACGGCCCCCGCCTTCAGCCACTTGTCGATCATCCGTCGGATGACGCCGTCCGTGACTCGTTGGTCGAGGAAACGCTCGAAGATGAGAGTGCGGAATCCAATCGAAATACTGGCGTATGTCGATGTCGAGCACCCAGTAGAGGCGCTTGGCCCAGAGCACATACTGCAATGTGCGGAGCGCTTGGTGGGCCGACCAGCCCGGGCGGAAGCCGTATGAAAGTCTTGCTCATAAACCTCCTCCAGCACCATCGACACGGCGCGTTGCGCCACCTTGTCTTCGAAGGATGGAATGCCGAGCTTCCTTTGCGAGCCATCCGCCTTCGGAATATACGTCCGTCGAACCGGCTGCGCGCGATAACGGCCGGACCTGATGCGATCGAGAAGGTCCACAAGATTGGCCTCCAGGTTCGCCTCATAGTCTGCCGCCGTGACGCCGTCGATGCCGGGAGCACCATCCTTGCGGGTCAGCCGATAGGCCTCCATCATCCAGTCCAGATCGATGACGTGGTGCAGCGAGCACAGCGCTGTCCCCCCGTTTCGTCCTCGCCAAATTGGCTATCCGTTGTCGGTTCGTAGACAGGTTTGTAGGGTTCAGAGCCCTCTCCCATGTTTCAGGTCAACGGTTCTCTCTTCATGATTCCTCCCTTTCCTATGTCGGGTCCCGGTGAGGCCGGTTCCCCGACTTCGTCGGTACTATGAAGGCACTACGACTTCCCGCCCGCGCACTCCTAAAACCTTATGGTTTCGGTCGCAGGCTCCACGCGCTCCTCCATTCTTCGTGTTCGCCGAAGCACTCCCGACGGCGTGGAGGGCGCGTCGGGCCCGGGACCTTGGTCAGCCGGCGTCCCTTTATCCGGCGTGCTGCGTCCGGGGACGCGAGCGGGATCTCACAGGTTCCTGGCGATCCGTCCCATGCCTTTGCCCTGCTCCAAGACAGGTCAAGCCGACAAGACCTCGCCTTTCACGGTCTCGCCGATGCTGCCCCCGGACAACCCAAAACCGAAGGCCTCAACGGGTACATAATCTCGAGGCTAACACAGGGCTTCAGCAGCCGCTGTCTACCTTCACGAACGCTGTTGCCAGCGCCCATGCAAGACTTGCTTCCGGCTGGCGGGCTGCACCTCTACCGGGAGGGGGTCGAACCCCTCTGGATCGCTTCGAAAGGTTTCAGGTTACATTTCCATTCTCCTTTCCAGGACTTCTCCTGTCGCAAGGATCGTCAATGCCGAGCACCCGTTCGGATCGCCCGAACGGGTGCTCGCCTCTCTCGGCCGCTACGCCCATCGCGTCGCCATCGCCAACAGCCGCTACGTCTGCAGCCTCGTTGGGCTCAACGAGGACCGGCGGGGTGATTCTGCGCCGTCGCCGTGTGACGGACTTGGTCGGCAGGATGGAGCCTTGCATTGGGGCGATGGAAGCCTGCTGCAGCGCGCATCACCTTGGGCGGATCCCTGGTGACAGGGGTCACGCGATCCGGCTGATGTCGCCGGAATATGTGCGCCTCTACGTGAAGTAATGCTCACCGTTCCATTCCTTGACTAATCATCAGGTGACCAGCGCGGGACCGGCGCAGAAAATCCATACAATTCTGTTGTTTGTCGCCGTCTTTGCTCTGCATTATTTTCCAGCGAACCTCTTCGGTCATTCGACCAGCAGAGAAGCTATTGATGTCGAAATCTGAACGAGAACTGACCACTGAACTCAAAGCCGTACTGAGCAGTCACCGATATAGTCCGGTGGTGATCGGAAATTACTGCGCCTGCACAGGAGTTTCTCGATTACTTAGGGCAGCGAGGAATTCTGGTAGCAGATGTGATCGAAGCCGAGGTCGCGCTATTCCGGAAGCGCCGCGGTCGGAATCCCGGCAAGCGCGGGCACGGAATCCCGCGGGCGGGCATTCACGCTCTGCTGCGGATTGTGCAGGATCAGCGGCCACCTGCTCCAAAAGCAACTCGCGCCGCCGACGCACTGCGGGTTTGCGATCTGCAACGAATACGAACCTGGCTTCGCGAGCAGCGTCGTCTTGATCGGGCCAGCATTGACGCGTTCTTGTGGGAGGCCAGACACTTCCTGGGCTGGCAACTAGAACGATGCGAAGCCGAAGGCCTCATGGAAGTGAGCGTTAGTGACATCGACCGCTATATGCGCGCCTCGAAACTGACACGCAGTTCGCTGAAATGCGCAGCGGAGCGGCTTCGCTCGCTACTGCGTTATCTCTATAGGACAAGCCTCATTGGAACGGACCTGTCGCCGCATGTTCTGGCGCCGCGGCTTTACACCTGTGAAAGGGTGCCTTCCATTTTGGAACGGGACCAAATCGCAGCGGTTCTGCTAAGTGCGAGCATGGACAAAACGCCGGCCGGCTTGTGGGACCATGCGATATTACAACTGCTCGCCACCTACCGGCTCCGATCAGGAGAAATCCGCAACATGCGGATTGAGGATATCGATTGGCGGACCGAAGCCATTCGTGTCCAGACGTCATACGTCGTGCCGGGTTGAAGCCGTTGAAAGGAAAAGCCGGCCCACGCGTTCACGATCTGCGCCACTCAATACTCGTAAACCGTATCCTTGAATGGTACCGAATGGGAATCAACCCGCAGGATCGACTATCCTTCCTCGCGACCTATCTTGGCCATCGGGATATCAACGCCACCCTGGTCTACATCACCGTCACGCAGGATCTTTGCATCTGTGGTTCAAGCAGCGGGGAAGCAGAACGATGGTCGTCTGAAGAAGAAGAAGAAGAAGACGACGATCGTGGCGCTCGCCCGCAAGCTGCTCATCGCGCCGTGGAAATACGTCAATGCTGGCGTCGTCATCGAGGGGGCGTGATGAAGACCCCCTGATCCCAATCGCAACCAAATTCTGCTATCTTCCAGGACCCGATCAGTCCTGGCGGATCCAGGTGGGACGAACCGCAGTTGAGTATGGCTCCAAACGCCGCTTGATAGGATGGTTTCATCCTCCTAAGCTGTTGTCCGCCGCAAGCGGGATGTTGGTTCCGCTGTCTTGACCAGCGACCGTATATAAGTTGGATCTGGCTTGGAAACGGGCCGCGTCTTGCAATGGGGCTCAGACCGTGGATGTCGCAACAACCGACGGAAACAAAAAAGTCACCCTGACGAGAGTCCCACATTGACGCTCCTCATATAAACTCAACTGGCGATGCTGCTTGAGCAGCGCGCAGCCTCGGCCGGCAGCCCCTCGCGGCCGGTCTCCTTGAGACCATGCCGGCGCAGGTCCCGCGTCACCAGCCCGAGCAGATCGCGATGCTCATCCAGCCATTGCGACATCACCTTCAGTTCACGACCGATCTCGTGTTCGGCGAAAAGATCGAATGTGCTCGCCTGGACGGTGCGTTCTTGGCTCATTGTCGGCTCCGGCGGTTACGGGTTTCAGTAGGTTGATCTAAAGTTTACCTGAAGCCACCGCTTGCTTGCGGAGATATCGCGACTCATACAATAATTTCCGCAATTTAGCGTTTATTGACAGGCACTAGCTAGACAGCCGGTTAGCTCGGCTTACGCTATGCTCAGTTTGTAGGTGGCATCGGACGGCGGCGAGCCCCAAGACTCGAAGTATTGAACGATAACCTCCGTAAAATTCGCCACTTTTCGCGTCTCAGGGTCGAAGCACAGGTTGAGTGTCTCCACGCTGCACATCAGCTCATCGCCGCTTTTGATGTGGTGAAGGAGCTGAAAGCGCTTGTTGTCGAAGGCCAACAAGGCGGAATTGACCTCGACCGGCATTCCCAGACGTAACTCTCGAGCATATCGGACGTAGGTCTCCGTCATGACAAATTGGAGGCTGCCGGCCTGTTCGCCTTTCGCATTCTTCCATATGTCGAGAGAGGCAAGATCCGCTACCCGCTGGTACTGCAGGAAATTGACGTGATCGAGCTCGTCGATCCAATCGTGACCGACTGTTCCGGTCCAGGTTACAACCCAAGTCATTGAGCGCGGCCGCCCTTACGCTGTCGCATTACATCAAGCAGCATCCTGATCTTGGCAACGCCTTCATTTCGCAAAGCAATCAGACCGTCTTGCCCCTCGGCGCCGATGCCGCGGCACACTTCGTCGGCGTACGCGGTCATCAGGGCCTTATCGGGTGTGAATGTCGCAGGCGCTGTGTAGCCGCTCTCTATCTCATGCGCGATTTGATCGACGAATTCCTGATACAACGACGGATCACGAGCTCCGAGATAGAATACGGCGGACGGACCCATGACTGCCCATCGGATCGCCGGACCTGCTACGATTGCCCTGTCTATTGCTTCGAGATCGGCCACACCTTGCGACAGAAGGTAGAGAATCTCGCGAAACACGGCCAACTGAATCCTGTTGCCGATATAGCCATCGATCTCACGCTTCAGTTCAACCACTTCACAGCCGGTCTTCTGGTAAAACTGCGTTGCAGTGGCGGTCGCTTTCGGGGCCACATCTCCACCAGCCACTTCCACCAGCGGGGTCAGATAGGGAGGGTTGAAGGGATGGCCGATGATGATCCGCTCCCCATGTTGCGCCTCTCGCCTCAAGTCCGCTGCGAGAAAACCGGACGAGCTCGAAGCAATAATCGCGTTAGCCGGCGCCAGAGCGTCCAACTGAGCGACCAGCTTGATTTTAGCATTCACATCCTCAGTGGCGCTTTCCTGGATGAATTGGCTACCGTCAAGCGCTTCTGCGAGATTGGTGGTGAACCTAACGCGGGCAACTGATGCACCTGGCGCAAGTCCAAGTTCCTCCAGCGACGGCATTGCCCGTGCGAGCGACGCTTTGAGATATTCTTCACGTTCAGCCGACACGTCGTAGACGGTGACGTCCAAGCCTGCTCGCATGAAATGCGCAGCCCATCCGGCACCAATAAGGCCGGCGCCGACGCAGGTAACTTTAGAAATTGTAGTGTTCACTTGGTTCTATCTCCGGCGAATCCCTCGCTGTCGCGACGGAAATGTTCAAATCGGTCAAGAAGCTGAGGCTGATTGTATGGAGGCGAGATCAATACGAGATCGCTGCCTGCCGACGTGGCCCACACCTGCCGCTCCTTGTAAGGCTTATAGTGCAGACGGGAGGCGGTGACCGGTTCGTATTGCGCTTCAATATGTGAATATG
>NZ_NWTH01000053.1:0-21317 GCF_002531555.1 Sinorhizobium sp. BJ1 | reverse complement strand
AACACCACAAACTTGGCACATTGCGATGCCGTCGGGGAGGCTGGCATCCACCCCATCTTCACCCGAAGCGGCCATTTGCCGACAGCACCCCGAAGTTCCGGTCTTGGGGCGTTGACGGACGCATCGCTGGATCGAAACACGTTCAGTCCTTGCTCTCGATCAGCTTGAAACCACGGGCCAGATAGTATGGCGAGTTAGCGGGCGTTGCTTTAAGTGAACCCCAAAGCAATTACCGCTCGCAAGATGGCCGGTTCAAGCGCGAGGGTGAAGGAAGCGGGGCGCCCACCTCGACCTGAACAAGCTCCGGAAAACCCTTTCTGCAGGCAGCAAACAGGAAATGGCGCGGGCGTTTCAAGCCAACGTCATGCCGCCGTCGACATGCAACTCGATGCCATTGACGAAACTACCTGCCTTGGAGGCGAGGAAAAGAGCCGCCCGCGCGAGTTCTTCAGGCCGGCCAAGCCGCCCTGCCGGAATGAGTGACGCCATGTGCTGTTCGAATGCCGGACGCTCGGCCTCCGAAACACCGAGCTTGCCCAAGATGGCGGTGTCGACCGGTCCTGGGCTCAGGATGTTGACGCGAATCCGCCGCGCCTTGAACTCCATCGTCCAGTTCTTGGCGAATGCTGCGACTGCTGCCTTTGTACCGGCATAGACGGTATGATCCGGAAGGACTTTCGTCGCGGCCAGTGAACTCGTGATGATGATGCTGCCGCCATCGCGGATCAGCGGCTCGATCGTCTGCACGCCGAAGAACACCCCACGCGTGTTGATGGCAAAGTGCCGGTCGTACTCTTCCGGCGTGATGTTGCCGGAAGCTGTGAGATTAATGATTGCGGCATTGGCCATGTAGATGTCCAGGCCGCCAAAGCGGTTCTTGACTGTCTCCGCGAGAGTTCGATGATGCGCGATGTCAGCGACGTCGCCAACGATGCCAATCGCGCCATGGCCGATTTCGCCCACTGCCTCATCGACAACGTCCTGCCGCCGACCAGTGATGATGACCTGCGCCCCTTCTTCCGCAAACAGCTGCGCGGTCGCCTTGCCTATGCCGCTGTTGCCACCCGTGATGACGGCGACCTTGTCTTTCAAGTGCTGCATCGCTTAACTCCATTTCCGTTGACCTTTGAGATAAACGCCGGCGCCGTGAGCTGTTAGATCGATGTCGGGCACATGATTTGTGCCCCGGAGGTGCAAGTGCCAAATCTGCTGGGCGAGACGTCAGGACTGATGGCATTTGTGCGGACTGTGGAGGCCGGCTCCTTCAGCGCTGCCGCGCGCGACTTGAATACGACGCCATCTGCGATATCCAAAAGTGTGGCGCGGCTGGAAAAGAAAACCGGAACGCGCCTCTTTCTCCGCTCCACACGCGCGCTGACCCTCACCCAGGACGGTCAGGTCTTTTTCGAACGTGTTGCGCCGCTTTTGCGGGACCTCGATTCGAGCGACGAGGTGATCATGTCGCGGGCCGGGCCGGCAGGGCGGCTGCGGGTCAGCATGTCGGGTGAACTGGCGCCGCTGCTGCTACCCGCCGTGTTTACCGATTTTGCGACTGCTTATCCCGATCTGCATCTCGACGTCGGACTGACAGATCGGTTCGTGAATCTGGTCAAAGAGGACTACGACGTCGTGTTGCGCGTGGGCTATCCCGCGCAGGGCGACTTGATGGTACGCCACCTGGCAGATCTGCCAATGGTCGTGGTTGCATCGCCGCCCTTTTTCCGCAGGTGGGGCAGTCAGACGTCCGCAGAAGCGCTCGCAGGCTTGCCCTTCGCTCGGTTCGCATTGGATGGCATGGTGGCGCCAGTGCGCTTGGGCGATGGAACCAGCTTTGCCCCCTCCGGCCGCGTCGACTGCGACTCGGGATTGGCGATGATCCAGGCGGCGCAAAGCGGACTTGGTGCGGCTTACCTTTTACGATGCCTGGTGGCAGCAGAATTGAAGTCCGGCACGCTTGTAGATCTCGCGCCACGGATCTCCCTTCCCAAGCTTCCCTTCAATGCTCTACACGCTTTCGGGCGCACCCCGCCCTTGCGGGTGAGACTGTTCTGCGACTTCGTCGCTGAAGCAGCGAAAGCGATCGCAGTAATGTAAGTCGCGACCGTGAGGCGTTTCGGAATGCGACCTGCCTGTATAAAGATCGGTGAATTCAAGCACTGCCTCTTCAGCAGTAGAAACGACGGCGTCTTACCCGCCGTGGTCCTCCCTTCGTCCCGGGCGCGCCAACAGTCGAGTTTTAGTCGCGTTGACACGGGCGGTGCCTGTCGTCATAGTTGCGGCCAAACCCCTCTGCATCTCCAGCAGTCACGAGCCCAGGCAAGCACCAGTCATGAGCAAGCCCAACTTGCATGATCATTCGGGAGATCTGTCGGCCGCGGCGCAAAAGAGCAACGCATCGAATGTAAAGGGGCGTGCCGCCGATGCGGAGATGGCCCGCGCGCTCGGGACCACTCCATTTCGCATGGCATTGGATCCCTCCGGTGGCGGGATCGCCCACTGGAAACATGACCCATTGCACGATGTCGTCGAGCCGATGGGCGATCACGTCATCATGGCTTACAACGGCGTGGTACAGCGTATGGAGCGGCGATCAGGAAGATCGGTTTCGCCTGGAACGTTTCGTCGTGGGGTTGTGGTCATCATTCCGGCCGGATCAAGCTCCCGGTGGGATATTCCGAAACCTGTTGATGTCGTTCAGCTCTATCTTCCTCCCGCAATGCTGAAGCGTGTCGCGGACGAGGCCGAGACCGCCACACAGACCGATCTCCTCGACCGAACGGCGCATACCGACCCCATTACATCCCGATTGCTCTTGGGCGCGGTCGATGCCCTGGACGGAAATGGGCCCCTGGATACATTGTTCAGGCAACAGCTGACAGAGCTGCTTGCCACGCGCCTCCTGCTTGCGCACGTCGGCTCGCCAACCACCCACCAGCCAGTCGTCGGTGGGCTGTCGCCGACGGTGATGCGCCGCGCCATCGAACGCTTACGCTCGGATAGCGATGCGGACGTCTCTCTCGCTGCTCTCGCTTCGGATGCCGGCCTGTCGCGCTTCCATTTCTGCCGTTCCTTCAAGGAAAGCACCGGGCTTTCGCCGCATGCCTGGCTGCGCCAATACCGGCTTGATCAGGCCATGGACATGCTGCGTGACCCCGATATGTCGGTCGCATCGGTTGCCGCGGCGCTCGGCTATGCCTCGCAAACCGCCTTCGCTGCGGCGTTCAGGCAGTTGACCGGCGAGACCCCGACCGAATGGCGACAGCAATCGCGCTAGCAGGAATTGCTTTCGGCCAGGTCAATCGCTCAGGGGCAGCCAGCCATCTGGCAACACTCCAAGAGCGATTTCGGAGTACCTCGCGGCGGAAACAGGGTCTTCCATCCAGTTAAAAGACCAGCCACGTCACGAAGGGCGTCATAACCGCGGTCAGCCAGCAGCGCTGGCTTCGGACGCCGGCCTGTCGCGCTTCCAACTCTGCCGCGCTTTCAAGGAGAGCACCGGCTCTCGCATCGTCCGGCTCCCCAGCCGGACGATGCCGCGCGACACCGACGAATCGGTCGTCTCGATTGCCGCGGCGCTTAGCTCCTCCAGACTGCCTTCGCGGCCGCATTCAGGAAGCTGACCCGCGAAACCCTGCTCGATTGGTGGAGGCGCAGTGTTAGCAGCAATCGCTCTATAGCGGCGGCAATCGCTCTGGGGCAGCCGCAAGTCAAGTTCGATAGATTCATCATTGTGACGCACCAGCAATGAACGTGTCACCGATCTCTGAACACCTCACCGGCATCGATCGCGCTTTCACGCGGAGAGCGCGGTCGGCGCAGGATCGAGCGCCAACATCGAACGCAGGAGTTTTCAAAGATGAACCAGATTATCTCCAACACACAGCAGCAGACAAACATGAGCTTGGACAACACCTCACCCTCCGGTAGATCGAGACCCGAAGAGTTGGTTCCGTCGCGCTACGCGGTGCAGGTCGGCGAGATTGAAGTGCTGGTAATCAGCGACGGGGTGCTGCCGCTCCCAACCCAGATGTTGGGACACAACGCCGACCCGGCCGCCCGGGCGGCCTGGCTGAAGGACATGTTCCTGCCGCAGGACGCCTTCGACTGGGCGCTGAATGTGGTCGTGGTGCGGAGCGGCGACCAGACCATACTCATCGACGCTGGGCTAGGGTTGGATCCGGACCTGAACTTGCCGCGGGCCGGGCAGTTGATCAAGCGACTGGAGGCCGCCGGCATCGACCTTGCATCGGTGACCGACGTGGTGCTTACCCACATGCACATGGATCACATCGGCGGACTGCTCGTCGAGGGGGTGAGGGAGCAGCTGCGTCCGGACCTGCGGATCCATGTGGCGGCCGCCGAGGTTAAATTCTGGGAGGCTCCCGACTTTACCCACGTCTCCATGCCGCCGGGCTTCCCGGACGCGCTTCGCGCGACCGCCAAGCGGTTCACGAAGGAGTATCAGAGCCAGCTGCGGCTGTTCGATGAGGAGTACGAGGTGGCGCCGGGCGTGATCGTCTCTCGTACCGGCGGCCACACCCCCGGGCACAGCGTGGTCCGCGTGGCGTCCGGCGGCGACCGGCTGATGTTCGCCGGAGACGCCGTGTTCGCGGTCGGGTTCGAACACCCCGATTGGCACAACGGTTTCGAACACGACCCCGAGGAGGCGGCGCGCGTTCGGGTCCGTCTTTTGCGCGAGCTGGCGGAAACCGGCGGACAGCTGGTGGCCACTCACCTGCCGTTCCCGTCCGTCGGCCGGGTGGCGGTCGACGGCGACGACTTTCGTTGGGTCGCGGCCTTCTGGGACTACTGACCCCTTGTTGGGTTAGGGCTGAACTGGGTGCGTATCCTTCCAGTTCGGCCGACACGCCTATGGCCTGGACTGGACCGGCCCGAGCTAAGACGGCGCAACCACCTACTGGAACGAATGAACAATGCGGTGCGCTGAGCGCCCGCGAATGGAGAAACTCATGAAAATCGTCATCATCGGCGGAACCGGCCTGATAGGTTCAAAGACAGCCGACCGCCTTCGCAAGCAAGGCCATGAAGTCATTGCCGCCGCTCCGAACACCGGCGTCAACTCGATTACCGGCGAAGGTCTCGCCGAGGCGCTCGCCGGCGCCTCCGTCGTTATCGACCTCGCAAACTCGCCGTCCTTCGAAGACAAGGCCGTGCTCGAATTCTTTGAGACGTCGGGCCGCAATCTGATGGCTGCGGAAGAGGCCGCCGGCGTAAAGCATCACATCGCGCTTTCCATCGTCGGCGTCGATCGGCTGCCTGACAGCGGCTACATGCGGGCCAAGGTCGCCCAGGAAAAGATCATCCGGGAATCCGGCATTCCCTACACGATCGTCCACTCGACGCAATTCATGGAATTCCTCAGCGGCATCGCCCAGTCCGGCACGATCGGCGACACGGTGCATCTGTCGCCAGCCTACGTCCAGCCCATCGCCTCGGACGATGTGGCCGACAACATGGCCGCTGTTGCGACGGCCGCGCCGATCAATGGCGTTGTGGAGATCTCGGGGCCGGAGCGTGTCCGGCTGAACGAACTCGTTGCTCGCTACCTGAAAGCAATGGGCGATGCTCGCAAGGTCGAGGCAGATCCGGAGGCTCGCTACTTCGGCGCCAAACTGGAAGATGGCTCGCTCGTCTCCGACAACAATCCCCGCATCGGCCGCATCACCTTCGAGCAGTGGTTCCCAACCGCAGCGCGGAAATGACCGAGCACCGGTGCGTCGCATGAGGCGGCGCACCTTCCGACCTCACGAAAGGAGTTTAGACATGATCAAGCCAATCTTTGCCGCCTTTGCCATGACGGCTCTCTTGTCCGCTGCCGCCTCTGCTGACGACGTCGGCGATAAGGATGCTACGGTCACGCTGGTTTACGAGCACGAATTGCCGAATGTTCCGGGCAAGAGCATGAAAGGTGTTCTCGTTGAATATGGTCCCGGCGGCCTCTCCTCGGCCCACACGCATCCGGAGTCGGCCTTCATCTATGCGACCGTCCTCGAGGGTGCCATCCGCAGCCAGGTCAACGACGGTCCCGTCAAGACCTACAAGGCGGGCGAGAGCTTCTCTGAAATGCCGGGAGACCGCCACGGCGTCAGCGAGAATGCCAGCGAGACCGAACCGGCGAAGCTGCTGGCCGTTTTCGTCGTCGACAGCAGCGAGAAGGAACTGACCTTCCCGATCAAGGAGTAGACGAGCGGGCTAGCGGCGGTCTGCGGCATCTGGCCCTTTCCCGATCGTTAAACATCACTGCTGGTGGGCCCTTCCACGCAGCGGACGCTCACCAGCGACAATTCACCAAAGGAGCAAGCCAATGGCATATGTTACCACCAAGGACGGCGTCGACATCTTCTACAAGGACTGGGGACCGAGGGGCGCACAGCCGATCATGTTCCATCATGGCTGGCCGCTGAGCTCAGACGACTGGGATGCTCAGATGCTCTTCTTCCTCTCCAACGGTTATCGCGTCATCGCCCATGATCGCCGCGGCCACGGCCGCTCCTCACAGGTCTCCGAGGGCCATGACATGGATCACTATGCAGCCGATGCCTTCGCCGTCGTCGAAGCGCTGGACCTGAAGACTGTCGTCCATATCGGCCACTCCACCGGTGGCGGCGAGGTCGTCCGCTATGTCGCAAAATACGGCGGGCCGGCAGGCCGTGTTGCCAAGGCCGTCCTGGTCTCCGCCGTTCCGCCGCTGATGCTCAAGACCGAAGCCAATCCCGAAGGTCTGCCGATCGAAGTGTTCGACGGTTTCCGTGCCGCGCTTGCTGCAAACCGCGCCCAGTTCTTCCGCGAGGTCCCGGCCGGTCCCTTCTACGGCTTCAACCGGGGGGGCGCCACGGTGCAGGAAGCGGTGGTCCAGAACTGGTGGCGTCAGGGCATAATGGGCAGCGCCAAAGCTCATTACGAGGGCATCAAGGCCTTTTCGGAAACCGATCAGACCGAGGACTTGAAGGCCATCACCATTCCGACACTGGTGCTGCACGGTGAGGACGACCAGATCGTGCCGATCGCGGCCGCCGCGCTGAAGTCAGTCAAGCTTCTGAAGAATGGCACCTTGAAGACCTATCCGAACTTCTCGCACGGCATGCTGACCATCAATGCCGATGCGCTGAACGCCGATCTACTGCCCTTCGTCCAGGCTTGACGTCCTCAAGGGCGAGCTGCGGCCATCAAATGCCGCAGCTCATTTCTAAGGAAACTGTTCGCCATGGACATCGGCAACGATCTCGTCTGGCTGGCCGGGTTGATCGCGCCTGTGCTGAGGCCGTTGCGACCGGCCTAGAGTTGGTCGGTGATAGGCATTTCGCTTCAACGACCCGCATCGTCATCGCTCAACGGCGTCGCCGCTTATCAAGAGCGGCAACGATGACGCGCGGCCGTTTGAAACTAAAACCCATGGAGTAAATAACATGAGACTCGTTATTGTAGGCGCCGGCTTCGCCGGTATGTACGCCGCCCTTTCCGCGGCCCGCCTGCGCGACATCGAAGACGTTTCGCCCGAAGAACTCGAGATCGCGCTGGTAGCTCCTCAGCCGATGTTGGTGATCCGCCCTCGGCTTTATGAGCCGAAGCCCGAGACCCTTACCGCGCCTCTCAAGGAGGTGCTTGACGCCGTCAACGTGGTCTACGTGCAAGGCAGCGTCGAAGCCGTCGACACCAAAGCCCGCGCCGTGGACGTCGTCAATGCCAAGGGGGAGCGCAAGTCCCTTTCCTATCATCGCCTGGTGATCGCAACCGGTAGCCGGCTGTTCCGCCCGAATATTCCCGGCCTCGCAGAACACGGCTTCAGCGTCGACAATCTCGATGACGCAATCGCCCTCGACCGCCACCTGCACAAGCTTGCGACTATGCCCGCCTCAAAGGCACGCGACACCGTCGTTATTGCAGGCGCCGGCCTTACAGGAATCGAGGCGGCAACGGAGATGCCTTCACGCCTGCGGACCATCTTCGACAAAAACACCAAGCCGCGCGTCATTATCGTCGATCGTAGCCCTGCAGTCGCCCCGGACATGGGTGAATATCCTCGCCCTTTCATTGAAGACGCATTGCGCACCGTCGGCGTCGAGACGCGGCTCAATGCTGGCGTCGCATCGCTGGACAAATCCGGCGTCAGCCTGAGCACCGGCGAGCGCATCGAAGCCGCGACCGTGATCTGGGCGGCAGGCTTTCGCGCCAATCCGCTGACAACGAAAATTCCCGCCGCGCGTGACAATTTTGACCGGCTGCTCGTCGACAAGTGCTTGCGCGTGCTGTCCGTGCCTGGCGTCTTCGCCACCGGCGACGCGGCGCGCGCAGCATGCGATGACATCGGCAACTATGCGCTGATGTCGTGCCAGCACGCCACCCGCATGGGCGCCTTCGCGGGCAACAACGCAGCCGCCGAACTGCTGGATGTGCCGACCCGGTGCTATCACCAGAAGGCCTACGTCACCTGCCTCGACCTCGGCGAAGCCGGCGCAATCTTCACCCGCGGCTGGGACCGCAAGGTGGAGATGGTCGGCGAGAGCGCCAAGAAGACCAAGCAGGAGATCAACACGGTGTGGATATATCCGCCGAAGGCCGAGCGTGCCGCGGCGCTGGCCTCAGCTGATCCGGAGCGTGTGACGGATCTGTAGGCGCCTCACGCGATAAAAGCTGCGCCCTGCGCAAGGGCGCAGCGACGAGGGTCGCTCCCGGCCCGTGCGACTGCTTTGGCGCTGAGCAGTCGTCCCGCGCCTGGGCAATGAACTTCCGCAATCCACCCCATTGCGGATGTCGAGATTGGCCCAGAGGCTACTTTTTCAACCCGTCGCCCGCGGAATCGAACGACAAATGGATAATCGAGACTCGACGCCTTGACCGGGCGCTTCGGGCGCTGCGACAATCCTATTTAAACTGGCAGGCTACGCAATTTTCTAACACTACCAGCACGAGTTCGCATGAGCAGTAGTTCGACCTCCCCAGAGCCGGACAGCCGCCAGCCCATCTGCGAGCGGCCCAGCAGGCGCCCTTTTTGAAGGCCAGGTCGGAGCGCATTATCTCCTCACTCTCCTAGCAGAGGCAGATCCACGCGGGCTACCGGGCATGACGGTCGAACGCGTCGAACTTCAGCGTGCAGGCGAAGGGCACCCGCTTGATGACGTGATCGTACGGGGAGTGACACGCGCTGGCGAGCCGGCGGTGCTTGAAGTGCAAGTCAAACGAACCATCACCTTCGCCCGCACGGACGCGGTGTTCAAGGACGTTGTGGGGCCTGCCGCGATGGAATCCTTAATCGCGAGCGATACCTTGATTGAGCTCGGGCTGGATCGAGTCACATTCAGGCATGATGTCTTGCGCGAGTGGGGAGTGGCAGCGGTGCTGCGAGACAGGCGTCACGCCACTCCTCAGCCAGCAGCCGCTCCTCGGGCGTCAACTCGCCAAATTGTTGCAATGCCCATGCGGTCGATGAGGCGATCGCTTCTGGCCAAGGGTTGTTCGCCGTTCCGATCTCCAGCCCTTTTACCCGTTTCATGAATTCCGCAGGATTGTCCGCAGCATGGTTCACGACCGGATTGCTCCCTTGCGCTCCCGCGCCGAGAGAGTTTACTGGTTCATTTACGGGTTCCCTTACAGGGTTACTGTCCAGATTCTGGACTCGGCTTTCCCCCCTTTCTGGACACGGCTCACGGTCATTTCTGGACTCGGCCTCGTCCCATTCATCATCAAATCCGGACTCAGGATCGGCCGCTTGTCCGGATTCTGGCCTCGGGTTCGCTCGTCTTTTCTCCTCAAAATCGGCCTCGAAGGGGAAATAATACCGCGTCCGCAGCTGCCGTTTCGTGCCCTGCTCGCGGCGCTGTTCGCGGGCGATTGGCTACGTTTTTCCAACTCGGTGAGATGGACATTGAGCGTCGAACGCGCCATTTCACAATCATACGCCAGCGTATCCTGCGACGAAAAACAGCCCATATCTGGATTGTAGCGGTCGCAGAGATGCCACAACACCACCTTCAGCGCGGGCTTGATGCCCCGCTGGTTAATCGCCCAATTGGTCGCTTCGTGGCTCATTATCGGCCCTCCGGCAGACTCCGGTCGGCGCATCCGTATGCACTTCTGCTCGAATGAGCAGTCACCTGATTCGAGAATCAAGAGGGAGCCAATGAGCTACATTTCGGCATACTTTTTGGGTACATCGCAATTAACGATACTTCACAATAGACTTTTAACTGTTTGGAATTATTCTCTAAAAGAGAAGATCCACTTTGGGAGCCAGGCCCGGCCCGGGGAGCCAGTTTCGAAAGAGCCATTCGCGCCGAGCGCCCGAGTGGCTCTTTTCATTTTGTTGCCCTCAACCGATCTTCATTTAGGTGCCTCATTCGCTTTGCATGGCTTTTCCTGGTGCTCGCGATTGCGACCGAGGTGGTCGGTCTGACCGTCATGAAGGCAGCCTCGACGGCGGACGCCTATATCGGCCATGCGGTCATGTATGCCTCGATCGCCCTCTCCTACGTGTTCCTCGCAAGGGCCGTGAAGGCGTCACCTGTGCGATCTGGGAAGGCTCGGGCGTCGCGCTGATCACCCTTGTTTCCGTGTTCGTCTTCGACCACGTCCTGACCGGCCGCGAGATGCTCGGTCTGTCGATGGCCGTGGGGGCATGTTGCTCGTCAATGCCGGGAGGGCTCGCGAGGAAGAGACGGCGGAGGAAGCAATGGTATGAGTGCGTCCGGTCTCTGCTTCGCCTTCGCGGTCATGGCCGGCATCCTCGACGTCGCGGCAAATCTCGCTTCAACGAAGTCGAATGGTTTCGCAAAGCGCGGCTGGGGTCTCCTTTCCATTCTGCTGGTGCTCGCCGCCTTCGCCCTGCTTGCCGAAGCCGTGAGGGGCATGGACCTTGCCATCGCCTATGCCGTGCTTGGCGGCACCGGCATCTTCGGCACGGCGATCTGCGGCCGGCTGTTCTTCGGGCAGAAGCTGAAGCCGATCGGCTGGGTCGGCCTCATGCTCGTCTTCAGCGCAGTGCTGGTGCTTCACACCGCCTGACGCGGCCGCTTGTTGGAGGGAGACTCCTTGTGCTTCGGCGCTGCCCCATGCGGCCCCGGCCCGGACGCAAGCCAGTCGACGAGGGCGAAATAGGCGCCGTACGGCAGCAGCCGCAGCAACTTGACGGCATAGGTGAAGCGTTTCGGAAAGGTGATCTCGAAGCTTTTCGACTTCAGTCCCTGGCATATCCACTCCGCCGCCTCGTCGGCGCTGACGAGGGCGGGGCGCGGAAGGTTGCTCTTCACCGTGCCGCGCGTTGCGACGAAGCCGGGACAAATCAGTTGGAGCCGTATGCCGATCCGGTCGAGATCGAATTTCAGGCTCTCGGTCATGTTGATGAGAGCCGCCTTGGTGGCGCCATAGGCCGCGCTCATGGGCAGGCCGCCATAGCCCGCCACCGACGACATGATGGCGATCTGCCCATGTCCGTTCGTCTTCATATGCTCGACCAAGGGCACGAGACAATTGACGACACCATGCAGATTGACGGCGAAGCTCCTGTCGAAAGCCTCAAGATGAAGGTCGTCGCCGCGCACCGGGATGGCGACGCCCGCATTGAGGATCGCCAGCGCCACCCGGCCATGCTCGTATTCGATCGCCGTTAGCAACCGCTCCATGTCGCGCGGATCGGTGACGTCACCGTCGAGCACCACGATTTTCCCGGGTCCTTCGGCCTCATGCTGAAGAGCGACGAGCTTCTCATGGCTGCGCGCCGTGACGACGACGGCATAACCTTCCTCCACCAGTCGCAGCGCAACGGCGCGCCCTATTCCGGAGCTTGCGCCGGTGACCCACGCCCATCCATGCTCGGGTCGGGCGGTAAATGCGTTCATCTTTTCGTCCTCGCACGTCGTTCAGGAAAGGTTTCCCTTCCCGCAAGGTTCGGCACGTCCGAACCAGTTGCCTCTCCGACGGCAAAATCCTGCCCACAGTCTCCGCTTCCCGCCCGTCGATTGACAGCGGAGACGATTTTTGCCCGGGACAGGAAAGCGGCGAAACGCTATTTCTTGCCTATTGAACAGAGTGCGCCGAAAACACGCCAATATTTCGGCGATCCTGCTCTTACTCCAAAGGTTTATCGCTTGCCGTTCGTCGAGGTTAATGCTTGGCTGAGGCCCGGCGTCCGTTCCGTCCAGCGTGAGGTTTTCTAAGATGAGTGTCTATCCGTCCGTGCTCGAAGCGATCGGCAATACGCCGCTGATCCGGCTCAACGCCGTGTCCGAAGCCACCGGCTGCACCATCCTCGGCAAGGCGGAATTCCTCAATCCGGGGCAATCGGTGAAGGACCGGGCGGCGCTGTGGATCATTCGCGAGGCCGAGAAGGCCGGTCAGTTGCGCCCCGGTGGCGTGATCGTCGAAGGAACTGCCGGCAACACCGGCATTGGGCTGGCGGTTGTCGGCAGCGCGCTCGGATATCGCACCGTCATCGTGATTCCGGAAACGCAGAGCCAGGAAAAGAAGGACGCGTTGCGCCTTCTCGGGGCTGAACTGGTCGAGGTTCCGGCCGTGCCATACAAGAACCCCAACAACTATGTGAAGGTTTCCGGCCGACTGGCAGCCGAACTCGCCAAGACCGATCCGAACGGCGCCATTTGGGCGAACCAGTTCGATAACGTTGCGAACCGGGAAGCGCATGTCCAGACAACAGCGCCGGAGATCTGGCGCGACACCGACGGCAAGGTCGACGGGTTCATCTGCGCCGTCGGCTCCGGCGGGACGCTCGCCGGAGTGGCGCAGGGATTGCGGGCCAGAAACCCGGCCGTCAATATCGGCATTGCCGATCCGGAAGGTGCGGCACTTTACAATTACTACGCCCACGGTGAACTCAAGGCGAGCGGGAGCTCGATCACCGAGGGCATCGGCCAGGGGCGCGTCACCGCGAATCTCGAAGGCTTTACACCCGATTTCGCCTATCAGATTCCCGATTCGGAAGCAGTGCCCTACGTCTTCGATCTCATCGAAAGAGAAGGCCTCTGCGTCGGCGGTTCCACGGGCATCAATATCGCCGGCGCCGTTCGACTTGCGCGCGAGCTCGGTCCTGGGCATGTGATCGTGACGATCCTTTGCGACTATGGTAACCGCTATCAGTCGAAGCTCTTCAATCCGGACTTCCTTGCCTCGAAAGGCCTGCCGGTACCGGCCTGGCTGAACAGAAATTCGAATATCACCGTTCCCTACGAACCAGTCGGATAATCCTTGCAATGACCAGGACCGTGACCGCCCTCTTCCGCGAGGATTTCTACCTCTCGACCTGCGAAGCAAGCGTCGCGGCCATACTGGAAGACGGCGGGATCGAACTCGATCAGACCTGCTTCTATGCAATGTCGGGCGGACAGCTTGGCGACACCGGTTTCTTCGAGCGAGAGGATGGCAGCCGTATCCCCATCGTGGACACGCGGCAGGGCGCAACCAAGCATGTCATCATCCATGTCCCCGCCGATGGACACGCACGGCCGACGATCGGCGAGAAGGTCGTTCTCCACATCGACTGGCCGCGTCGCTACCGGCTGATGCGGATGCACACGGCTTGCCACCTGCTGTCGGTCGTCTGCCCCTTCCCGATCACCGGCGCCGCCGTCGGCGAGGAGGAGAGCCGGGTCGACTTCGACATGAGCGAGACGATCGACAAGGATGAGGTCACGGCGGCGCTGATGAAGCTCGTCGAGGCGAATCATCCGGTCTACGTGCAATGGATCACCGACGAGGAGCTTGCCGCCAATCCGGGCATCATCAAATCCAAGAATGTCCGCCCGCCCCTCGGCATGGGCCGCGTGAGCCTCGTGTGCATCGGCGAAAACTCCGCCGTCGACAGCCAGCCTTGCGGCGGCACCCACGTTTCGGAGACGCAGGAGGTAGGCGCGATTCACATATCCAAGATCGAAAAGAAGGGTAAGGAGAACCGGCGATTCCGGATCCGTTTCGGATCGGCCGAAGACCGTGATGCCCCTTGAGTCCACGGAGGAAACGACATGACCAACGATAATAACAAAAGAAGCGCCTTCGTCGTTTCCCCGGATTGGCTCGAGCAGCACCTCGACGATCCCAAGGTCAAGATCGTCGACGCCGCCTGGTACCTGCCGGCGCAAAAGCGCGACCCCAAGGCGGAATACGAAGCCGCACATATCCCCGGAGCGGTGTTCTTCGACCAGGATGCGATCGCCGACCAGGCAAGCGGGTTGCCGCACACCCTGCCGTCTGCGGCAGCTTTTGCCGAAGCAGTCGGGGCGATGGGCATCGGTGAGAACGACACGATCGTGGTCTACGACGGACCGGGCATCTTCACGGCGCCCCGGGTCTGGTGGATGTTCCGCATCATGGGCGCGAAGAACGTGTTCGTTCTTGACGGCGGCATGGACGGCTGGAAGGCGGAGGGCAGACCGACGACCGCCGAAATCCCGAGGCCCGCGCCGCGCAGCTTCCATGCGGGCTTCGACGCGAAGGCCGTCACCTCCTTCGAGCGGATGAAGGATACGGTCGAGAACCGCCTCGCCCAGGTTGCCGATGCACGGAGCGCCGGCCGCTTCCGCGGCGAGGAGCCGGAGCCGCGCGCCGGCATGCGATCGGGCCATATGCCCGGCGCCAGAAGCCTTCCCTCCGGCGTCTTTTCCGAAAGAGGCAAGCTCAAGGACCTCGACACGTTGCGCCAAATCTTCGCGAATGCCGGTATCGACCTGACGAAGCCGGTCGTCACGACCTGCGGATCCGGCGTGACGGCTGCAATCATCACGCTGGCGCTTCAATCATTGGGACATACGGACAATACGCTCTATGATGGTTCCTGGTCGGAATGGGGCGGCCGGCCCGATACCCCGGTCGCAATCGGTAGAGAGTGAGAACCATGCAAGGATCGAAGCCTGGTGCGATCACGGCACACGTGACTGAACTCGAGATGACCTCGCCGCCGAAGCAAAGCCTGCCGGTGCCCGTCAATATACACACCGCGATCCTGCGAGTGTCCGACATTCCGCTCCCCTATTATCGCTTTCTCTATCTGCGCGTCGGCAAGCGCTGGCACTGGGCGGAGCGGCTGCGGATGAGCGACGAAGACCTGGCGGCGGTGGTCCACGACAAGCGGACGAACCTGACGGTCCTCTACGTCAATGGTGCTCCCGCCGGCTTCTTCGAACTGCAGCAGCGGGATGGCGACGTCATCGAACTTACCCATTTCGGGCTGATGGAACACGCGCTCGGCCTCGGCCTCGGCAAATGGTTCCTGCTGCAGACCTTGTTTTCTGCCTGGGCGATGGACCCCAGCAAGGTCACAGTCACTACAAACAATCTCGATCATCCCCGCGCCCTGCAGCTCTATCAGCAGTTCGGCTTTTCCCCGGTCGCGACGCGAGAGGCGATCGTTCGGCCTCTGAGCGACGACGAACTCCTTACCTTCGCAAAGAAGCTCTGAACGGCCGCCTGCGGCAAGTTTCGGGTGTCGCAACCAAACACAAGGCGCCATTCTTCTCGACGCTTCAAAACGACGAGGAGAGGCCCAATGGCGCTGCGTTACATCGCGATGTCTGACGTGGAAGCGGAATGGCTACGGCAGGGTGGCCGGGATGCTTATGGCAATCTGCCGGAGCGGCAAATCTCAGACGGCGTGGGCGTTCCATGCCGGCACTGCCTGCGCAATGTCGAGGAGGGCCAGGCCTACCTGATCCTTGCCTATCGCCCCTTTTCGTCAGCCCAGCCTTACGCTGAAACCGGACCGATCTTCATGCATGCTGATGCATGCCCTGCGCCGGACGGGTCCCTGCTCCCGCCTATCCTCACATCCAGCAAGGAATACCTGCTTCGTGGATACGGTTCCAACGAGCGCATCGTCTACGGGACCGGCGGCATCGTCCCTGCCGAAATGCTCGAGCAACGGGCAGAAGAGCTGCTGGCGCGGCCGGAGGTCGCCTCTGTGCACGTGCGCTCCGCCAAGAACAATTGCTACCAGTGCCGCATCGAAACGACCTAAAGACCGGCCCGACATCCGAGGACGCCGGACCGGTTTGACGCGTTCCGCTCAGGCGACGTTGAGCACGCTCTCCGGCGCATGGGAATCATAGCCGAGCGCCTCGGCGACAGGCGCATTCGTCACCCGGCCCCGATGAACGTTGAGGCCCGCCCGCAAATGCCGGTCCTCGGCAATCGCCTTCAGGCCGCGGTCGGCAAGCTGCAGGCCGTAATAGAGCGTCGCATTGTTGAGTGCGTGGGCAGAGGTGATCGGCACGGCGCCCGGCATATTGGCGACGCAATAGTGCACGATGCCGTCCACCTCATAGGTCGGCTCGGAATGGGTCGTCGCGTGCGAGGTCTCGAAGCAGCCGCCCTGGTCGATGGCGACGTCCACGATCACCGCACCCTTCTTCATGCCCGACAGCATTTCGCGGGTGACGAGCTTCGGCGCAGCGGCACCGGGGATCAGCACGGCACCGATCACCAGGTCGGCGGAAAACACCTCATCCTCCAGGGCGTCGATCGTCGAATAGCGAGTGTGGACGCGACCGTTGAAGATGTCGTCAAGTTGGCGCAGGCGCGGGATCGAGCGGTCGAGGATCGAAACATCGGCGCCAAGACCGACAGCCATTTTAGCGGCGTGCAGACCGACGACGCCGCCACCGATGATCGCTACCTTGGCGGGAAGAACGCCGGGCACCCCGCCGAGCAGGATACCCCGGCCGCCATTGGCCTTTTGAAGAGAGGTGGCACCAGCCTGGATAGCGAGACGGCCTGCCACTTCAGACATCGGAGCCAGCAGCGGCAAGCCGCCGCGCTCATCCGTTACCGTCTCATAGGCGATGGCGGTGACACCCGAATTCAGCAGTCCCCTCGTCTGTTCGGGATCCGGCGCCAGATGAAGATAAGTATAGAGAATCTGGCCTTCGCGCAGTTGCGTCCATTCGGAAGGCTGCGGCTCCTTGACCTTGACGACCATGTCCGATCTTTCGAACACGTCCTTGGCCGTCGGAACGATCCGCGCGCCCGCGGCGCGGTAGGCGTCGTCGTCCGCCCCAATCCCCGCCCCGACCTTGGTTTCCACGATCACGTCGTGGCCGTGGGCGACGTATTCCCGCACCGATCCGGGCGTCAGTCCGACCCTGTATTCATGATTTTTGATTTCCTTCGGGCAACCGACACGCATCTTTGCGTCCTCTCCTGTCTGTGCGCTTTCGCAACATTGATGGTGAGACAAGCAAAACAGATGGCGTCGAGAATGTCCTTGCAAAGACGCGTTCATCGGCGCATGCATTTCGTAGTTTATTGCAAGTAATACGGCATTTTTGAGGGAAAGTGCGAATGAGCAACCTGGACGCCATTGATCGTTCGATTCTGCGCATCCTGCAGCAGGACGGCAGGATCTCCAACGCCGATCTCGCCGCCAAGGTCGGGCTATCGCCTTCCGCCTGCTCGCGGCGGGTCGACATCCTCGAGAAAACCGGCACGATCGCCGGCTATCACGCCCGCATTGCGCACAAGGCGCTCGACTACAAGATCATGGTCATCGTGCACATTTCGCTCTCCGGACAGTTCGCCAAGACGCTCGCCGAATTCGAATCGGCCGTCAAACTCTGCCCGAACGTGCTCGTCTGCTATCTGATGTCGGGGGAATACGATTACATCCTACGTGTGGCAGCAAGGGATCTCGAAGACTACGAGCGCATTCACCGCGATTGGCTGTCGGCGCTGCCGCATGTGGTGAAAATCAATTCGAGCTTTTCGCTGCGCGAGATCATCGACCGCCCGAATGTCGGCATTTGACAGCCGCGTGGATCAGCGCCCGACGACGCGGTTGCGGCCGGTATTCTTGGCCGCGTAGAGGCGAATATCCCCTTGCGCCAGCAGTTCGTGAATCCCGGCACCGTCGGCAAGCGTCGATGAAACGCCGAAGCTCGCGGTAACCGGGTGCCCGTTCGGCGTCTTAACTCCAGCGGAGACGGCGAGCCGTATGTCCTCGGCCCGCGCGTGCGCATCCGCATAGGGGAGCCCCGGGCAGAGCACGACGAACTCCTCACCGCCGTAGCGGAACAAGAGGTCCATGGGTCGGAGCTTTGCTCTTACCGTTTCGGCCAGTTTCTGCAGCACGCGATCGCCTTCCAAATGGCCGAACTGATCGTTGACGCTCTTGAAACGGTCGACATCGATGATCATCAGGCTGACCGGGGCACTTTGCGCCACCGCATCGCGGATCATCCGCTGCCCCTCCGCTTCGAAGCGGCCACGGTCCAGCGCACCCGTCAGGGTATCGCGACCCGAACGCGACAACAGATCCTCGTAGCGTTCGCGGAAGGTGAGGTCGTTGAAGACGTCGCCGAGCGGCCGGTCCGAGATCGCCAGGAAAGTATGGCGCGAGGCGTTGAGATAAAAGCCGATGGCGACGGCATAGAAGGGTGCCGCCAGCATCTTGGCCATCCACCCGCCCCAGAACACGTCTGCGGGCGCGCCATTCACAAAGTGGAGCGCGGCATAGAAGCCGACTTGGTCGAATGTCAGCACGACGACGCCGCAGATCAGGAAGCGCATTGTGACGAAGCGGCGGAACCATCGACCGAGCTTCTCGTAAAGCAGGATGATGATCAGGGAATCGAAATAGAGGAGCGTCGTACCCCAGACCATCAGCCAGCCCATCTCGTCGATGAAGGCGATATCGGCGACACGGCCGGCGACGATCGATACCGTATCATGTCGCCTCAAGAGCAGGCTGAGCGCCACGGTCAGGAAGTTACCGGCGAGCAACCCGTAGATCGGCTGGCGGACCGTTGCCGCGTCCTCCTTCACATAAAGGAGAAGGATCATCATGAGCTTGCCGGAAAAGAACACGGCCGAGCCGGGAGAAATCACCCCGAACGGCAGTTGAACGTAGAAAACGGCGGCAAGATAAGTCTCGATGAAATGCATGACGCCAAGCGCAGCCACGAAGACGCCTAGCCCCAGACGGGCGCGCAAGTGCAGAAGCCCGATCATCGACGCGACATAAACCAAGGCCTCGGCAAGCAGGAGCATGAGATTGGCGTTTGGCATGCGCGTAGAGGACTTCCGATTTCACTTGTCCGGTGCATAAAGCTAGAACTTGAATAAAGCTTTACCGGTCGACGGATGCCGGCGAGGAAGAGACAAGAATCCGCCGCTTTGCCGTTCGGCCGCCATCGGTCATAGTCGCGCGGTCAGGTTGCAGGCCCGGACGCGCGATTGCCGGCGCTTGCACGGTTTGATATGCCCGAACGAGGCTTGAGTACGGAGACCGCCATGTCATCGACGACCGCTCTGCATCCCATTTCCCGCCGCGCCTTGCTCGGCGGCTTGGCCGCCTCGTCAGCTCTCGCCGTGCTGCATCCCTTCTCCGTCAAAGCTGCCGCCAACCAGGCCCATCTCAGGATCATGGAGACGACCGACCTGCACGTGCATGTGTTCCCCTACGACTACTACGCCGACAAGCCGAACGACACGTTGGGCCTCGCACGCACCGCCTCGATTATCGACGCGATCCGTGCCGAGGCGACCAATGCCGTCCTCGTCGACAATGGCGACTTCCTTCAGGGCAACCCGATGGGCGATTACATTGCCTACAAACGCGGCATGAAGGAGGGCGACGTTCACCCGATCATCGCCGCCATGAACGTGCTCCGCTACGATTGCGGCACGCTTGGCAACCACGAGTTCAATTACGGCCTGGACTTCATGTTCAACGTGCTGGACGGCGCGAATTTTCCGATCGTCTGCGCCAATCTGACCAAGGGCGTGCTCGCCGCCGGTCCCCGACAGGACGAACTTTTCCTCAAGCCCTACGTCATCCTCGATCGCAAGGTTAAGGACGGAGCCGGCCAGGAGCACCCGATCCGCATCGGCCTGATCGGCTTCGTACCGCCGCAGATCATGACGTGGGATGCCAAGAACCTCGAAGGAAAGGCAAACGCCCGCGACATCGTCAGGGCAGCGGCAGCCTGGGTGCCGCAGATGCGCGAGGAAGGCGCCGATATCGTCATCGCCCTTTCCCACTCCGGCATCGGACAACAGGCCTATGCCGAAAACCTCGAAAACGCCTCGGTCCCTTTGGCGGCCATCGACGGCATCGACGCCATCGTCACCGGGCACAGCCATCTCGATTTCCCGGGGCCGAAGTTCGAGGCGGTCGCCGGCGTTGACAACAAGACAGGGCTCATCTCGGGCAAACCCGGCGTGATGGGCGGCTTCTGGGGCTCCCATCTCGGCTTGATCGATCTGCTTCTCGAGCGCGACGGCGGCGCATGGCGCGTGATCAGTTCGACGAGCGAGGCACGGCCGATCTATCGGCGGGAGGAAAAGAAGGTCATTGCCGAGGTCGGTGACAAGCCGGAAGTGCTGGCGGCGGCGCAGAAGGACCACGAGGCGACGCTCGCCTATGTCCGCACGCCCGTCGGCAAGACCTCGGCGCCGCTCTATTCCTATTTCGCCCTCGTCGCCGACGATCCCTCCGTGCAGATCGTCAGCCAGGCGCAGACCTGGTATATCCGCGACATGCTGAAGGACACCGAGCACAAGGACCTGCCGGTGCTTTCCGCGGCAGCCCCTTTCAAGGCCGGCGGGCGCGGCGGTGCAGACTACTATACGGACGTTCCGGCGGGCGACATTGCCATCAGGAACGTCGCCGATCTCTACCTCTATCCAAACACCGTGCAGGCGGTCGTCATCACCGGCGAGCAGGTGCACAACTGGCTCGAAATGTCCGCCGGCATCTTCAATCAGATCGCTCCCAGATCGACCGATGCGAACCTGATCAACGGCGATTTCCCGTCCTACAATTTCGACGTGATCGACGGCGTCACCTATCAGATCGACCTTTCCCAGCCGGCCAAATACGACAAGGACGGCAATCTGGTGAACGCGGCTGCGAACCGCATCCGCGACCTGCAGTACGACGGTAAGCCAATCGATCCGGCCCAGAAATTCGTCGTGGCGACCAATAATTATCGCGCCGGCGGCGGCGGGCATTTTCCGGACATCGCCGCCGACAAGGTCGTCTTCGTCGCCCCCGATACCAATCGCGACGTGATCGTCCGCTACATTGTGGAGCAAGGGACGATCAACCCGTCGGCCGACGCCAATTGGAAGTTTGCGCCGCTCAAAGACACCAGCGTCGTCTTCGACAGCAGCCCGAAGGCGAGGCAATTCCTGGCTGAGGTCAAGGCCGTTACCGTCGAAGACGCCGGCGACGGCGCTGACGGCTTCGCCCGCTTTCGCATCAGGCTTTGAGCGTAACGGCGAGTCTAGAGCACGTCCATTGAAGACGGAGTCGGGCTGAGGATTCCCTTCTTGTGAGTTCGGTGATTCCATCCCTCTGA
>NZ_NWTH01000052.1:0-24288 GCF_002531555.1 Sinorhizobium sp. BJ1 | reverse complement strand
TGCTGAAGCTCTACCTCTATGGCTACCTCAACCAGGTGCAGTCGAGCCGACGACTGGAGCGCGAGGCGGGCCGCAACATCGAGCTGATGTGGCTGACGGGCAAGCTCGCGCCCGACTTCAAGACGATCGCTGATTTCCGGCGTGACAACGGTGACGCGATCCGCGCCGTCTGCCGCCAGTTCGTCGTGCTCTGCCGCCAGATCGGCCTCCTTGCCGGCGGCACAGTTGCCGTGGACGGCAGTCGCTTCAGGGCCGTGAACACGCGCGACAAGAACTTTACGCCCGGCGCGATCCGCCGTCGCGTGGAGCAGGTCGAGGCCAGCATCGAGCGCTACCTGGCGCTGCTTGACACGGCCGATCGTCAGGAGGACGAGGTGGCGGAGATGCGTCGGGATCGGCTGACGGAGCGCCTCGCACGCTTGCGCCAGCAGATGCGCGATTTGAAAGCGATGGAGCGCGCCGTCGCGGCAGCACCCGACCGACAGGTCTCGCTGACCGATCCCGATGCCCGCGCCATGGCCACCAACGGCAAGGGTACCGGGCTCGTCGGCTACAACGTCCAGGCGGCGGTGGACACGAAGCATCATCTGGTCGTGGCGCACGAGGTCACCAATGTCGGTCACGACCGCAGCCAACTTGCCAGCATGGGCCAGCAAGCGAAGGAGGCGACCGGCGCGGATGATCTGACCGTGCTGGCCGATCGCGGCTACTTCTCGGGCGAAGAAGTGCTGGCCTGCGACGCGGCGGGCATAAAGGCGATCGTGCCGAAGTCGCTCACCTCAAGCGGCCTGAAACGTGGCTTCTTCGGCAAGCAAGACTTCGTCTTCGACGCCGACCGGGATCTGTATGTTTGTCCAGCCGGACAGGAACTGACCAGAGGGGGGCAGCGATCGGATCGCGAAGGCGACGTCATCTTCTATCGCCATTTGACCGCCTGCTCGACCTGCGAACTCAAGCCCCGCTGCACGCCCGAGAAGCTTCGGCGCATCCGGCGCTGGGAGCATGAGCAGGTGATCGACGCCATGCAGGCTAGGCTCGACCGCATGCCCGACGCCATGCGGGTGCGGCGGCAAACGGTCGAGCATGTCTTCGGGACCATCAAGGACTGGATGGGCCGAGGCCACTTCCTCACCCGGCGGCTCCCCAACGTCGGAACCGAGATGAGCCTCCATGTCCTCGCCTACAACCTCAAACGGGCGATCGCCATCCTCGGAGTACCGATGTTGATGAAGGCGATGAGGGCCTAACCCTTTAGAGCGTCTGCGCTTCACCAGACCACACAGCAGCAGGCGTTTCCACACAGCCTCGGTGGAAAGTTCACATTCCTGCCGACGATCTGAATCGGCAGGAACGCCACAAGACATTGCAAGGTTCGCAGCAGGGCGGCATGCTCCGGTTGCCTCTCCGTCAGGCAGGCCCAACACTTCAGGAGAACTCATGTTTGATCATGTCAAATTCGGAGTCAGCGACTATGCAGCGAGCAAAGCGTTCTTCCTCAAGGCACTCGAACCGCTCGGCGTAGCCGTTGTCTCGGAGGGGCCGCCGACGTACGGTGTCGAGCTTAGCCCAAAGGGTAAGGCTTCATTGTGCCTGTACCAAACCGAGGAGAAGCCGGCGCATCTTCACTTGGCGTTCACGGCCGAGAATCGCCGGCAAGTCGAAGCTTTCTATCGCGCGGCTCTGGAGGCGGGTGGCAAAGACAATGGCGCGCCTGGTCTGCGCCCGCACTACCACGCGAACTACTATGCAGCTTTCGTCATTGGTCCGGACGGGCACAATATCGAAGCGGTTTGCCACGAACCGTGAGGCTTAACCCTTCCATCCAGGGGACGTTCACAACCGGGGCTTCGCTGACTTGCGGCCGCCCCATGTCAAACGTCGAACGTGTGCTTCCAACCCCAATTTGCGCCGTAGCGCGAGCAGGTTCGGATGGCCGCAATGGGGTCGATTCCTTCCACCTATCGGAAACCGTCGTGCGACTGCTGATGGCGCGTACTTGGCGGATTTGGACCGGTGCCGCCATCCATGAACGATCGCGAGGGTTAGGTAACCTCAAGTGCACGGGCAGCGGACTGCCTATTGTGCTTTTTCCACCTGACCGCGGATCTCTCCGTCGGGGAACTTCGCCGTGTGGATGTTGAGATACCACTTTCCGGACTGCAAATCCGCCAGGTGCTGGTCGGTGATTTCGGCAGACCCGGAGGCTATCGCCTTGGAAATGTCGACGACCGGACCAGCATTTTCGCCGGGTGCGGCTGGGCCATGAAAATGGGCGGCCGTGACTTCCCCGGAAAGGCCGCTGGACGTGACCGTCCAGGTCAGCTTTTTGGTGTCAGTGTCTAAAGTAATGTCACCCATTCCCTGGCCAGCGCTGTCGCTAGCCGGCACTTCACTCGCTCCTTTCAAGTCGGCCTTGAATTTCAATGTCTCGGCGGAAACGGAGCCCGCTGCCAAGATTGCGAGAACGGCGAGCCCGGTCAGGAGAGAGTTCACACGCGGAGATTTCATAGCATATCCTCCCAAAAGCAAGTGTACTGCAGGTGGCCTCTCAACTCTTGAGAAGGGAATGGGTTCCGATCGTCTGACGGCGAGTGGCGTTAGATTAGCGGGCACCTCCTGCGTTGATCACCGCCAATCCACCAGCCTGAAGTGGTCACCTCCGGGCTTCAGCGGCGGGGTTCAAGTGGCTAAAATGAGCACCTGGAGTAGCGGACGCCTTGTGAGAATCCGTTCCGTCGATCAGTAGCGGTAGTACCCATACACAGGCCGGGCGCCGCGCTTGCACTTGATTTCTTCCTTGTACTCGTCGTCGTCCCACTTTCGCTCGATCTTGCATCGACCGCGACGATACTCTTCCTTGTATGCTCTTCTCTCGTATCGCGGTCCGTCGTAATAGCCGCGCCAGCGCCCATGGCCGCTTTCGTCCTTCCAAGGATCGGCTAGTGCGCCACCCGCAAAAGCGGTGAAAGCTACGCCAGCGGCGGCAGCCAAGATCACAATCTTCATATTGAGCTCCTTTATCCGTGTGGCGAATCAACGCCTCGGGCGGTGCCTTGGTTTCGGAAATTCATCGTGAACGCCACATGAAGGCGGAACAGAGGCATCGGCGAAAGATTGCGGCACTCGCGGGGATTTCAAGTTTGCCTTGCCTAGTGCGCGCGGCGGAAATCCGCTTCACCAGGAGCTTAGCAACGCAAGCACCCCAGAAATCTAGGGTGGCTCCCATAGGACCTTAGTCCAATCCGTGCGGTCAAGGTCTGAGGTCGGTTGCAGAACGGTTTGTCCGTTCCATACTTCCGCGCGTAAGCGCCGCCGGCGCAAAGGTTATCAATCAAGACAAATGTACCGGATAAGCCGCTATGACATCGCACACGGGATGGAAGGATCGGATCTCCGATTTTCTATGGGGAATATCCGGCCCCTTTTCGATTGGAATCTATATGGGAGCCGCCATGGTGATCGCCTTTCTGGCGAGCGCCGACCCGCCAGAGAGATTGTCCAAGCTTCGAGAGCGGCAGCGCCGAGCGTCCCAGGCAGGCCGGGCAGCGCAGCCGACAACATGTTCCAGATCGTTCGCCGGTCTGGGTCGGGTAGCCCCGTATCGTCATGACGCCGCCGGCAGTCCCAAAGCTTCGCATCGATAGCCGCTTCCGAGCGGCTCTTTCACAGACCCCAGGCACCTTGCGTGTGCCGGCTGCCGCCCTGCCCCAACAGAAGCCATTTCAATCCTGCCGCGGAGAGGGGCGCGCCGAAACGGGGTCAATTTTGTGACAAGGATGCAATTACCAGGTCTGTCGATTGTACCAGTCGTCCAGATCCCGCCGCACTCGGTCCCGTTCAATGCCGTAGCGTTCCTGGATCTTGCCTTCAAGTTGGTCGCGGTTGCCGGCGATTCGATCCAGATCGTCGTCAGTGAGTTTGCCCCACTGCTCTTTGATCTTGCCTTTGACCTGCTTCCAATTCCCTTCAACTCGGTTCCAGTCCATCACGTGTCCTCCTGAATTCACTCAGTGAACTCCCAACCAGCGACAGACGATTTTGTTCGTTCTCTGCTCCCAAGTTCGCTAGCTTAATCCCGTGGCCCTGCCCGTCCGGAACTTTTCGATAGCTACCTGTTTCCGAAAACGCCGATCGGCCCGTCAAAGGACGAGCGATCGTCATAGACGTGCAGAACGCAGGCAAGGCCGGCTGTTTCTCGCAACCCCCGAGCTACGCGATGCCTGGATGATAAAAGACCTCGTATTCATGAAGCTATGCGAGGCATACGAGCTTGCGTGCCTGGAGCGCGATGCTCTTCGCTGTGCGGCACAAACAGACGATGAAGCCCTCCTTCGCGCGGAAGAGGAATGCCGCCAGCCGGAGGCTGCCGCAGTCGCCTACATTATCGAACAGCAAAAGCATCCCGGAATCATATAGAATTCGGTGGAGCTGATGAGTGCTCCTGCTATCAGGAACTCGTCTTCCCACGATAAGCACGGTCTTGCGCGTGCGACCGATCTTGACGTCGTGAGACCATACTACCAAAAGATGAAAATACCGCAAAACTATTACTATTTATGATAGTATTGAGCGCAGTAAAATGCGACTCCATTTTCCATAATCATCAAGAGACGAGCCAACGATCGCTGGCGCAGCTCGGATAAGAAACTCTGGGGACTGCGATACTCTCGCGCTCACGTCAAAAGAATGCCTGAAGGAGGAGGAATCATGGATCGCTCAATCGTTTCGACCGAGGCGCTGACAGAACTCCCTGGCCTTCAAAGTGACTCCGCTTCGCAACGGGCAGAGGGCGCTGATTTTCGCGTCCAAAGGGCGGCGGACCGCTTGTGGGAAATCCTTGCCTTATCCGAGCGCGCAGGCAGATGGCTCCGAGCCAATTACCAATCGGGTTCTCTCTCTGGAGATGATGTCGTCAGAATAGACCTCATCGGGGCGAACGAGTTCATGAGAACAGCGCGCGCACAGGGATACAGGATAGCGTACGTCGGTCCACACAGTGTGAACCTCTTCTAATAGAGATTCCGCGACCATATTCCTGTCGCGCGAAGGCAGGAGCGTAGCTGTCGGTCGAGACACATCGCAGAGGCGAAAGCCACGTGTCACGCTGAAGAACAATCTGAGCTAAAGAAATTCATCGAGCAGGATCATCGGGCTTTGGATGCCTTCGTGAAGGGCAACCCCCGAACCTCTGAAGGACCTCTACTCTCGGCAGCATGACGTGATTATCGCCAATTCATTCGGTCCGCCTGCAAAAGGATGGAAAAGGCGGCGGTGCACGCCGGTTGTCGTAGTCAGCGCCAGATCCGTCTGTGGCGCCGGGCGCGCCCGATAAGGGCCCCGAGGACTGCTGCAATGAGTCCCCCGCCGATTATGGCCGCGATTCTGGCCCGAGGCTCCGAAACGGCAATTGCATCGGCTCCTGCTTCAATCCCAAAAGACCCGTTGGTCCGGTGCATTCCCTCGACAGACGTAAAGAGATTGTCTTTGCGGTTGGGATTCGCCGGCCGGTCAGTCTGCTGAGCCTCGACCGCCGTCCATGCCAAGAGCCGGTCCAGCATCGAGGGCGCAACAATGTTGCCTAGAATGATCAGCGACGTCCGATTCCCGAGCCAGTATTCGCGCTTCGGACGGAGTGCTGCACGAACAATAGCAGCTGCCGCCACCTCCGCCCGGTAGACCGGCGCGACCGGCCTCGGCTGCGCGTCCATGTGCGTACGTGCCCAATCGAATTGCGGCGTGTCCACCGCAGGCAAATGGACTGTAGTCAGCGCGATCTTGCTGTCTTCGTGAATGAGTTCAGCGCGGAGTGAATCTGTAAAGCCGCGTATGGCATGCTTCGCGCCGCAATAAGCAGCCTGAAGCGGAATGCCGCGATACGCCAGAGCAGAGCCAACCTGGACGATTACTCCCCGATTACGGGGACGCATGACGCCGAGGGCAGCCATCGTGCCGTGGACACATCCGAGATAGGTCACTTCCGTTACGCGCTGGACCTCTTCTGGAGTAATCTCCGCCACCGGCGAGAACACGGTAGCCATCGCGTTGTTGATCCAGACATCGATCGCTCCAAGGCGCCGTTCACATTCGGCGGCGGCAGCGAACACCGCGCTGGCATCTGCCACGTCTGCCGCAATGGCAATTGCGTTCGCGCCCCTGGACTCAGCTTCGGCTGTAGCATCAAGCAGGCCCTGACTTTGCCGGGCAATAAGACAGACCTTGGCGCCCATGCCAGCAAGGGCAACAGCGGTTGCCCGGCCAACGCCCGCGGATGCTCCCGTTACGACAACCGTCCTCCCCGATAGTTCGGAATGGTGCACAAGTTGAACCAATTTGACTCCAACACACCTGGCGCGGCTATTCCTCAGAACCCAGTGCATAGTTGACCGCACGTCGCTGGCGCGGGCTTCCCTGGGAACGAAGAAAACGTTCGTTGCGCGGACTTGACGGCCGTCGGCTCAATTTCCGCCTCCGGTCTTCGCAACACAGTCCCGCTCGAAAGTCCCCGCCGAGCCAGCTTCGAGTGGCCCCTCCAACTGGCGGATGCGCCGGCGAGTCACTACTGCTTTACCTTGAGTCGTGCTTCCGACTTAGCAAATGCCAGAGGCACGACTAAACCACCGGGTCTTCCAACCCGCTTCTCTGGTGCGACTTCCACAGATAGTAGCCGAGCACCGATCCGAAGAAGAAGGTATGGGCGATGAACTGCACCAGCGGGCTCGATTCCAGGAACCAGGGGAACAGGGCCGGTGCGATCACATAGAAGTTGATCAGCCAAAGGACGAGCCCGAAGAGGCCGCCTGCTCCGATAAAGGCAACAGGGCCTCGCAACATTGCTGCGATTTCACCGAAGATTATTCCGTAGATGATCGCAAGTACGAAATGGACGACGACGCCGGTGACGCCTGCCGTCACGAGCGAATAGCCAGGATCGAGTGCCGCCGGTCCGAGCGCGATCGCGCCGATCATGCGCAACGGCATGAAGAACGCCTCCGCCCCCATCATCGACGCGCTGACGATCATTTCGAAGGCAGCAAACACGATGCCCGCGACTATGCCTGCGATGGCGCCCTGCCGAAGACCCCACCGCATGTCGCGCGGTGTCACTGGCGTGTGGATGTATTCCCGATAGGCCATAGCTGTAACTCCCTTTCGGGCGAAATTTCTGCTCGGAAGGAACGGCCCGAACGGGTCGGCTGTTCCCCCCTGCCGGGTGGATTCACGGGGAATTGAACGCCCGACATTTCTCGCTGGCCACCCGCCGTAATATCCTGCAGGTTGGAGCCGACGGAAATGCCCCTTGAACTCCCCGACCACAGCCTCATTCGCCTGCGGGCACGTCCGGAAACCATCTATGTGAGCAAAGGCCGGACCGTCCTTGCGACAGGCCGGGACGGCTTTCTCGACCAAGGCCCTGACCAGGGCCTGTTCGTTCATCAGACCAGGCTTTTATCCCGCTATCGCTATCTGATCGACGGGCGTCAGCCACAGGCTGTTTCTGTTTCCAACGTGGCGCAGCACTCCTGGCTTGGCTATTACATCGCTCCGCCCCCGAAGGCTTCCGCTCACCATCCAATAATTTCGGAGATAGCCCAGGAGACGATCGAGCTGCGGCTGTCGCGCTATGTCGGCGAGGGTCTGCACGAGGATGTCGATCTGGCGAACTTCACGCAAGAAGACGTCCGCTTCACCCTCCAACTCGAGCTCGACGCTGATTTCGCCGATCAGGACGAAACGCGCGGCAGCCGCAGGCAGGATGGAAAGCTAACTTTTACTTGGGACGAAGGCGAAGAAGCTCCCGAACTCAGGTTCTATTACGAAGCACATCACCCGTACGATCATCAGGGCGAGGAGGGAGCAGCTTCGATCCGCCGCGGGCTCCGAGTTCGCTTTTCGAACGCAACCACGCGGCCACGACACGAAGATCGGCGCATCGTTTTCCGGATCAACCTCGCCCCTCATCAGAATTGGCATTGTTGCATTGACCTTATTCCGGTGGTGGACGGTCGCGATCTGCAACCGATCTACAGATGCGGGTCGTTCCAGCCGCGAGCCAATGACTATGACCGCTCGTCGCAAGTCTTCATGCGGGAGGCCACACGTTTTGAGACCTCGGAGAGCGTGACGTTGGCGAATGTGGTGATCGGAACACTCGAACAAGGCAAGCGGGACCTGGACGCTTTGCGGCTCCACGATCTCGATACCGCCGAACGAGCCTGGACGGTAGCGGCGGGACTGCCGACCTACGTCGCGCTATTCGGTCGAGACACGCTCACCGTGGCCTGGGAGGCCGCACTTGTCACAAGCGATATCATGCGAGGCACCTTGCCTGTGCTCGCCGGACTGCAGGGAAAGGAGGTGAATGACTGGCGGGATGAGCAGCCGGGGCGAATGCTGCACGAGGCTCACACCGGCCCGGTCGCCGCTCTCAATTACACTCCGAAGGGCCGCTATTATGGTTCGATCACGACGTCGGGCTTCTATCCGTTCGTGGTGGCACAGCTGTGGCACTGGACGGGCGACAAGGCCTTCGTCAAGCCTTACCTCGACCCGGCGATCGCCGCTCTCAAGTGGCTGGAAGAGTTCTGCGATGAAGATCGCGACGGCTTCTGCGGGTACAAGACGCGCTCGGAACTCGGGCTTGAAAATCAGGCCTGGAAGGACTCCAGCGATGCGATTGTCTACGAGGACGGATCGCAGGTGCCGAAGCCGGTTGCCACTTGCGAAGAACAGGGAATCGTCTACGCCGCCATGATGAACCTGGCAGAAGTCTTGTGGTGGTTCGATCGGGGAGACGAGGCAAAGCACCTGTACACAACGGCAAGGGAACTCAAGAAACGCTTCAACGATGCCTTCTGGATGGAGAACGAAGGCTTTTTTGCAATGGCCCTTGATCCGGACAAGCGCCAGGTCAGATCGATTGGCTCCAATGCTCTGCACTGCGTCGCCACGGGCATTGCCGATACGGCCCTTGTCCCTCGGACCCTGGAGCGGCTTTTTGCCGATGACATGTTCACCGGCTGGGGCGTGCGGACGCTCTCGTCCCTTCATCCCGCCTTCAATCCCCATTCCTACCATCGCGGCACGGTCTGGCCGGTGGAGCACGGCCCGTTTGCGATTGGCGCCTATCGCTACGGATGTCATGACTATGTCGAACGGATATGTCGTTCGCAGTTCGAAACCGCCGCGCTTTTTGATTTTCACCGGTTGCCGGAATGTATTGCCGGGCACCAGCGGGACGAAGACCATCCGTTTCCCGCCGTTTATCCGGCCGCCAATTCGCCGCAGGCATGGTCGGCGACCACCGCCTATACGTTGCTCCAGGCCATGCTGGGACTCCAGCCCTTCGCGCCTCTGCGGGTGGTGTTCGTCGACCCCTGGCTCCCGGCCTGGCTGCCCGAGATCACGCTCTCCAATCTGCATGTCGCGGATGCGACCATCACCATCCGCTTCTTCCGCAAGGCCAACGGACGAAGCGGCTACCGGGTGCTGGACAAACGCGGCTCTCTGCACGTAGTTCGGCAGCCGAGCCCCTGGTCGCTCACGGCAAGCTACTGGGAGCGCGCCAAAGACGTTCTCGCAAGTCTGACGCCGGGGCATTGAAGCGGGTGATGTGAGATCGGCGAACTCACACTTTTGAATGAATTAAGTTGTCGATTGACAACTTAATTCATCTGGACAAATCTACTGGATCTGCAACACGCATGAACCTGTGGGAGGAGACATGCGCGCAGTAATTCTTCTGACCATGGTTGGCACTGTTTCGGCATCTGTGTGTCACGCCGGCGAACGCCGTATAGGCATGGCGGGCATGGCGTATTCGCCCTCGATGATCGAGGCGAAGGTGGGTGACATGCTCGTTTTCGTGAATGACGACACTCAGGCGCACAACGTGCTGATAGCGACCGTCGGCTTTTCGACCGACCTCGGTAAGCAGGATCCAGGAAGCCAGACAACGCTTACGGTCCGCAAATCAGGGAGGTTTGACGTCGAATGCGTCATTCACGAGGGCATGCACGCCCGCGTCGTCGTAAGGCCGTAAGGGAGGGGAAACATGCACAAGATCGTCGCCATCAGCCTGGCCAGCGTCTTCGCCACAGGCCCGGTTGGCTATACCCTTGCTGGGCCGGACCGGGTCGCCTTACCGAGTGGCTATGCCGAACGCTTCGTGCTTTACAACACCGTTGACCGTCCGGACCGAAAGACCATCCGTTTCATGTACGTGAGCCCGGAGACGCACACCAAAGCGAAGGCCGGCGAGCCGGCCCCTGATGGAACCATTCTCATCATGGAGGATCATCGGGCGAAGCTGGACGCCTCCGGCAGTGTTGAACTGGGGCCGGACGGTCGGCTCGTGCCGACCGACCAGCTAACCAATATCTTTGTCATGGAGAAGCGCGCGGGCTGGGGCGAAGCATATCCGCCGGAGGTACGCAATGGCGACTGGGACTATGCGCACTACCTGCCCGATGGCGCGCCCAAGGCGGATGCAAAATTTGACGGATGCTTCTCCTGCCATCGGAACCGGGCCGGCCGCGATTTCAACTTCACCTACGCGAAGTATCTTCTGGATCGCGAGGACAAGTAGCTTTTCCGGCGTACGCGGCTCCGATCGGGGGAGCCCATAGGCCTCGGCGATTCACTGCCGTGGCGCAAGTTGCGGCACAATCTCTTCCGGGGGACTGGCGTGAAGCTGCCGCATTTCGGCAATCGCACCAGGCAGCCAAAGGCGCACCTGGCGCATGGCATGTTCCGTAAGGTCCTCCGGCAACGGCATCCGATAAACGTGCTTGCGGATCGCGAGGAACATGAGGGCACCGTGCAGCGTCATGGCGATTTCGCGCTCTTCGTGCTGCATGGGGCGGATCGAAAGGTCCGGCAGGGCGGCCTCGCGTCTCAGCGCGCCGATGACCGGCTCGAGGATCGAGGCCGTCAGCACGGCGCCGCGCCGGCCGGGCTGGCCATAGCCATCCAGACCGGCGCGAACGAACAGGCGCATCGACTGGCCGGTGATGGCACCCACGTAGCCGGCATATAGGCGACCGAGGCGCTCGGCAAGCGGCGCTTCGTTCGAGGTGAGCGCCGTATGCCAGTCCTCCTTGCGCCAACGCGTGGCACTCTCTTGGAACAGCGCGGCGACGATCTCATCCTTGCTCCGAAAATGCTTGTAGAGCGCGGCTTGCGTGATACCGAGCCGTGAGGCCAACCCCCGCGTCGAGGCTCCGAAGCCCTCTTCCGCGAACAGTGCCGCCGCCTCCGCAAGGATAGCGATGCGACGTTCGCCGGACGGTAATCGCCGGCGCTTCGGCTGCTCTCCCGCAGCGGCTGCACCATCCGGTTCTATCGCGACGATCTTCCGACGTGGCTTGGCGCTCAATCTCAGCTCCCGCAGATGCCCATCGGGCAAGAGTTCTTGCCTGAAAATAGCAAAGTAAACTGGATGAAAATACCCGTCGCCTGCTTACCTCTGCACAGATTTCGAGCTGACGAGGGCGATCTCAAGTTCGCAGCGCAACCTGCACCCACATGGGCTGCGTCGTGCGCTGCAACCGCTTCGAACAGTATTGGGACTGCCCCTGTCATGGCTCCCACACCGACGAGCCACTGCAAGGTCCCGCCTCGAGTCGCTGTTGAAGATCCTCCTCTGAACTGCGACGCCAGGCGTATAACCCTCCGATCCTCGTGCCAGCTACCGCGCTAGTTGAACCGGTGCAGTCGTTCGCGTCGGGTGCGATGAGCGGCTCGATTGAGCCCACAGCGGCCAGGCTGTCTCAGGGATTCGCCACAACTGTGATTGTCGCAATCACTTCCGGATCAAAGTTCCTCATGTTGACTCCCGTGTGTCGGATCCGTCGATCATTGGTCTGCCAATGGGTAAGGATGCCGCATATGGCACAGCGGTGAAACTCAATGGTGCGCGATGCACGGCAGTAGGCTTCGGTTTCGCCTTTCACGTCGACTGTTCCGGCTGGGAAGTATCCCCATTGCGCGCCAGCCCGGTTGCAGAAGGAACACGGGCACGCGTTGATCTCGTTCGGCAATTCCGGGATTGTCACAACCACGCTTCCGCAATCACAATGACCTTTCATTTCGGACCTCCGGTCTCAGTAACCAAAATATGACCCCAGATTATGCTTGGGTGATCAAGCTCTGTTTCTGGCGCTCTATCAAGCCGTTCGGCAGAACCACGCCGAACGGCTGGTCCCACCCATCTCTGCTGATGCTGACCAGCTAGCGAAGGTCTGCTTCGGCCCCAGCAGCGGAAATTATCTACCGTTTTACGTCAGGTTCCCCAGCCAATATCTTCTCTTAGAAGTTCAACCCGCTTATCAGTCCGCATCCTTTAGAGTTGCCGATTCATGTCGCGCAACTTGCGACAAATTTGCCTTTTTTCAACGCGCGAATCTCATAACGGCACCTCCGCCGGCGCGACGTGAATGGACGACTTAGCGAGACCAACCCCGCCGTCAGCCAGCGCATCGGCATGCCACACAAGAGAACGTTTGTACAAAGCGTCGAATGTTGCCCAATTCCAGAGCCGAATAGACAGGGAAGCAAGACGCCGGTAAAATTTGATCAGTGGGTGCTAGGAAGGCGCCATTGCACATGGCCAACGAATCCATCAGACGCCGGCTTGCCGCCATTTTGGCGGCTGACGTGGTCGGTTACAGCCGGCTTATGGAGCGGGACGAGAAAAGCACCCACACGCTGCTAATGGCGCGGTGGAAAGAGGTGCTGGAGCCGCTCGTCCTTATCCACCAGGGCCGTATCTTCAAGAGGACTGGCGATGGTGTGCTTGTCGAGTTCGGCAGCGCCGTCAATGCTGTCGAATGCGCCGCAGCCCTTCAGCAGGCCATGGCGGCCGCGAACCGAGACATGCCGGAAGACCAGGCTATCGTCCTGCGCGTCGGTGTCAACCTAGGCGACGTCATGGTCGAAGACAGCGATCTCTACGGCGATGGGGTCAATGTAGCTGCCCGTATCGAAGCGCTTGCCGATCCTGGCGGCGTGGCGCTTTCCGATGGAATTCATGAATATGTGCATGGTCGCACTGATCTGGATTTTGTCGACAGTGGTTTTCATGAGGTCAAGAACATAGAACGTCCGGTACATATCTGGACCTGGTCGCCGAACAACCGCCCGAACGTTCCCATCAATTCCGCCGCCGAAACCCCGCCGCATCTTCCAAAGAAACCGTCGATAGCCGTTCTACCGTTTGACAACATGTCCGGCGACCCGGAGCAGGGCTATTTCGCCGACGGCATCACCGAGGACATCATCACGGATCTTTCGAAGGTTTCGGGCCTCTTCGTGATCGCCCGGAATTCCTCTTTCGCCTACAAGGGCAAGACGCCGGACATTCGCAAGGTGAGCCGGGAACTCGGCGTCCGCTACGTTCTGGAAGGCAGCGTGCGCAGGGCGGCCGACCGGATCCGCATCAACGCCCAGATGATCGACGGCACCACCGGCGGACATTTGTGGGCGGAGCGCTATGACCGCGGACTTGAAGATATCTTCGCGGTTCAGGATGAAGTGACACGCACCATCGTCAACGCACTCAGAGTGAAGCTGACGGCCGGAGAAGAGGAACGCCGCGAGGGCCGCGGCAAGGTGGATCCGGAAGCCTATGACCTGCTCGTCCGCGCCCGTCAGGCCATCCTGCAGTTCAGCGCCGTATCGTCCACGGAGGCTCGCAACATGCTGCAGCGCGCCCTCGAGATCGATCCAGGGATGGCGGCTGCCCATGCTTCGCTTTCGATCATCGCCTTGACCGACTTCATCAATCAGTGGAACGGCGCGACCCCTGACAATCTCACACAGGCGCTCGAACTGGCCCACGAGGCAATCGCGACCGACGGTACAGAGCCACAAGGCCATTTCACACTTGCGCTTGCCCTTTCATGGATGCGGCGTCTGGACGAGGCGGAGCGCGCTGCAGAGCGGGCGATCGAACTCGACCCCAATTCCGCCAACGCCCATACAGCACTTGGCACCATACGGGATTTCCAGGGCCGGCACGAAGAGGCCCTTGCGTCGTACACACGAGCCCACCGGCTTGACCCGCAATTCGACCTGTCGCTGCATTTCCTGGGGAGGGCTCTATTGAGTCTCGGGCGTTTTGACGAGGCGGAGATCGCCTTCAAGCGTCGGCTAACGCTTGCGCCACGATCGGACATGACGCGCTTTTATCTCGCCTGCCTCTACGGTCGCATCGGGCACCACGAAGAAGCGCGACGCTATTGGCGGGAGGTATTGGAGGTCAACCCGAACTTCTCAATCGACCACCTGAGGCGGGCCTTACCTTACCGGGACCCTGGCCTGCTCGATCGGCTGGTGGACGGCCTCCGCGAGGCCGGAGTCTCCATCTGAACGGAGACGGGTACGGGGGGTCGTGCAGCCACCTCCCAGCGCCAGCACTCATCTCGGCCTCCTCACCGCCCTCACCTTCCCGCTCTTTCCGCCTCCGCAGAAGAACCGATCGCCGCCATCGGATTCGAGCCCCGACACGCCCATTCCGGCCGGCATATCGAGCGTCTCCAGCACCTTGCCCGTCTCGGGATCGACCCGCCTCACCGTGCTCTCGTCGCCCTCCCAGGTGCCGTGCCAGAGCTCGCCGTCGATCCAGGTGACGCCGGTGACGACGCGGTTGGATTCGATGGTGCGGAGAATTGCGCCAGTTTCGGGGTCGATCTGATGGATTTTCCGGCCGCGATGCTGCCCGACCCAGAGCGTCCCTTCGGCCCAGGCGAGCCCCGAGTCGCCCCCCTCGCCGGGCGCCGGGATCGTCGAAAGCACGCGGCCGGTCTTCGGGTCGATCTTCTGGATGCGGTCCTCGGCAATCTGATAGAGGTGCCGGCCGTCGAAGGCCGTTCCGGCGTGTGCGGCGACATCGATCGCGCGCACCGTCTCGCCGTTCGCCGGATCGAAGGCGTTGAGCTTGTCGCCGGACGCGAACCAGACATGCTGGCCGTCGAAGGTGACGCCATGCACATTGTCGGCTCCCGGAAAGGGTCCATATTCGCGAAGAATTTCGGCCTGAACGTGTTTCATGTGTTGATTCCATTCGATCGGTTGCAGGAGGTATTCTGACGCGCCGATCCTAGTCGCCCGGCAGCGGACCGGGGAGTAACAAGACTGTCGGGAATGCCGGCACCGGCGGGGTCATCCAGCGGCGCGCGCGCCCGCGGCCGAACGACTGCACCTTGCCTGCGGCACCAAGCGCTTCCAGCGCCCGCTGTACCGTGCGCGGGCTGGCGCCAAGGGCAATCGCGAGCGCCGAGCTCGACCACGACTCGCCGTCGGCAAGAAAGGCGAGCATCGCCGCATGCTGACCTTCGACGGGGGGTACCAGCACGACGAGCTCGCCTGCCTGGCGCGGCGCCAGCGCGAAGCCGCGCTTCGTTGCGCTCACCTCCGCCAGCTTCCCAAGCTCCGCGCGAAGCCGGCCGATCTCGACGCGCAAGCGGGCACGATGCGATTCATCGGCGTGCTTTGCGCGGAAGGCGCGCGCGATGAGGGCGCCCCTCGGCACGTCGCCCGGCCAGGCTTCCGCGAGCGCGCGTGCAAGAGCGAACAAGACAGGCCGTGTCGCGAGCGAGACCACGGTGCCAGTACCCCGAACGACATGGCGGCAGGCGTCCACGACAAGCGCTTGCGATGCGAACAGCATTTCGACCTCCTCGAGCAGGAGGGGGCGTCCCTCTCCCCGCTCGATCAGGCGTGCCGCGGGCGTGTCGAGGAGGAGGGACGCGCTTTCGACTTCCGCCGTCAGCGCGGGGATATTGGCGTGGCGCGCGGCGCGTTCGGCCCGCGCAAGCGCAGCCCGCGCCGTCTTCGTCTGCAGGCGGCGAATTGCGATTCCGGCGACCACCAGCTCATATGCGGCGCGCGAGGCGGGCGGAAGCGGTGCGGGATCGACGTCGGCCAGCGCACGCTCGGCCTCGTCGACCCGGCCGACCAGCAGCAAGCGCCGCACCACGAGATTGCGCGCATGCGCGGCGTTCACCCAGTCGTCATGCTTTTCGAGCGTCGCGCGCGCCATGTCGAGCGCCTTGGAGGGAAAGGAGAGATCGCGCGAAACGAGGGCGATTTCGGCCTCGGCGACGACGCACCTTGCGCGGGCCCTCGCCTCTCTCGGACCGAAGCCGCGCGCGGCATTCTTGAGGAGGGTCTTTGCCCGAGCGAGGTCGCCGAGCTGCGCCATGGCGATGCCTCTGAGGGCCAGCGCCGGCGGATCATCGCGCAGGGCGACCCGCTTCAGGGCACCGAGCGGATCACCGCCTGCGAGGGCGCGTGCCGCAGCGGTGATCAGCGAATCCATCGAAATCCCGTCACACTTGTAACTCCCACCGCTTCGACATGCGGCGGTAGTCTATCCGCTGACTTGCAAAGCTGAAAGAAGGAGACCAGCGATGACGGAACAAAGGACCGGGACCCGCGAAGAATGGCTCAAGGCACGGCTCCGGCTGCTCGAGGCCGAGAAGGAACTGACGCGGCGGAGCGACGAGCTGGCGCGGCAGCGCCAGGCCTTGCCGTGGGTCAGGATCGACAAGGACTACCGGTTCGAGACCGACGCGGGCAGCGCTTCGCTCAAGGAGCTTTTCCAAGGGCGCTCGCAGCTGCTTGTCTACCATTTCATGTTCGGCCCCGATTACACGGCCGGCTGCCCGTCCTGTTCCTCGATCGCCGATGGCTTCAACGGCATCGTCGTCCATCTCGAAAACCACGATGTCGCCTTTACCGCCGTCTCGCGTGCGCCGCTTGAGAAGCTTACGGCCTACAAGCGGCGGATGAGCTGGAGCTTTCCCTGGGCGTCGTCGAACGACAGCGATTTCAACCGCGACTTTTCCGTTTGGTTCACAGCGGACGAACAGCGTGAGGGCCGGATAGAGTACAACTTCCGCCGCGAGCCGCCCGCGCCCGAACCACTCGCAGGAAAAACCGTACAAGAGTGGCAGTTGCGCGGCAGCGAGGGACCGGTCGCACAGATTGCAGCCATGACCGGAACCGACGTCGCCACCTATACGCGCGACAGGCCGGGCCTCAGCGCCTTCGTGCTCGACGACGGCGTCGTCTACCACAGCTATTCCAGCTATGCGCGCGGGCTGGACGGTATATGGGGCATGTACCAATGGCTCGACCGTGCCCCGCTGGGGCGCAACGAGAACGGCGTCTGGTGGCGCCGAAACGACGAATATGGTCAAGGCTGACATCGCAATGTTGCGCCCTTCCGACAGCTCGACAAGGTCGCCGTCCGCCGATCACGGATCGGGCGGCGCCTCGGACGGCAACACCGCTGCGTTCGGCGCGACCGACTGGCTGTCCTTCGCTGCAGCGCCGACCTTTGCAACCATGGCGCTGCTTACCGGCGTTCTCGGCGGCCCGCCGGACATGCTCTGCTCGTCCGCCGGCGATGCATCCGCGATAACCGGCATGGTCCCGATGTACGGGCTGATGAGCGCCTTCCATTCGGCGCCCTGGCTGAGGCTGATCTCAGGCCGGCGAAGCGACGCACACCGATCTTGATTCGCCGAACCTTGCATTCATGCGTTGCTTACCAGCGTACTCTGCCGCCCCTCCGGTCGACGGCGGTTGCCCGCGACTCATGAAAGGGTTCAGAACTTTTCGATGATGAGGGGCCGTCGAGCTAAGGCCGGCGGCCCCTCAGCGAGCGTCTAGATCAAAAGGAAGTCGGTGGCGGCGAGGGACGTGACCTTGTCCAGCGTCACCATGAGCACGGCGTCGGCCTCGTTGCCGGTACCGTCGGCGTCGTACCAGAGGCGGCCGTTGTCCTTTTCGAAGAAAAACTGGGCTGCCGTACCTGTCGCCTTCAGGTCGTTGCCGGAGAAGAGCACGAGATTGGAGAAGTGGAATACGCCCTTATCGATGACGAGCTTGTCCTCGCCGCGCTTGAAGTCGGTGATCTGGTCACCGGAGCCGATCGCCTCACCCGAGCCATAGATGAACTTGTCCGCGCCCGCTCCGCCGGTCAGGAGGTCGCCATGGCCGCCGCCTTCAATGGTGTCGTTGCCGGCGCGACCGTCGAGCCTGTCGTCGCCAAGCCCGCCTTTCAGCGTGTTGGCGACACCGTTGCCGAGGATCGTATCGTCGCTCGTCCGACCGACCACGTTCTCGATGCTCGATAGCGACAGGCCGGAGGCGACCCCGCCGTTCTTCGCATTGTTCTCCAGGTCGACGATGACCGACTGGTTAGAGACTATGTCAAAGTCGAGCGTGTCGACGCCGGAGCCGCCGGAGAAATAGTCGGTGCCGGTTTCATCGCTGAAGCGGGTGAACTCGTCGTTGCCCGCATCGCCGTAGAGCTTGTCGTTACCTCTCCCGTCAACCAGGATGTCGTTTCCGCCGCCACCCTTGAAGGTGTCGTTTCCGGCTCCGCCGTCGAGATAGTCGTCATACGTGCTGCCGGTCACGGTGTCCTTGCCGGAGCCGCCTATGTAATCAACCGCCTCCATGCCGTTGAAGGACGTATTGGCGTTCACCTTCACAAGGCCGGTTCCGAAGGCAAAGGACACATCGAACGTCTCTTCCGCGAGGTCGATGATGACCCGGTCCGCGCCATCGCCGCCCGAGGCATAGTCACCAGCATTGATGAACAGAAGGTCGTTGCCTTTCTCGCCGTAAAGTTGATCGGCACTGGTGTCCTTGATGCCGCCGCTGCCGTAGATCGTGTCGTCCCCGTCACCGCCGTAGAGTTTGTCCGCGCCCGTCCAGCCGGTGAGGTCGTCGGCGCCGCCAAGGCCCTTGAGCGTGTCGTTGCCGCCGCTGCCGTTCAGATAGTCGTCGAGACCGCCGGCCGTCAGCGTGTCGTTACCCTGACCGGAAGTGATGTGGACGCGCTCGAAGTTCTTCGCCGTGATGTCGCCGTTGGCCATCGTCGCATTGGCGGAAAGCGCGAATGAGAGATTCTTCGTGCTGTCGTAGCGGCTGATCCAGAGCGTATCGGTGCCGATGCCTCCATCGACGGAGAAGCGCCCCGCCGTGGAACCGCCGGCATTGTTGACGGTCACGATGTCATTGCCCGCGCCTCCCAGGATCGTCGTCAGCGCCGTACCGGATTCGGTGTCGGCGGTGATATGGTCGTTCCCGTTACCGCCGTCGAGCTTGTTGGTGCCGCCGCCATTGTCGCCGATGCGGTCGTCGCCGTCGCCGCCCTTCACGGTATCGTTGCCGCTGGTGCTGTAGAACTGGTCGTTGCCCTTGCCGCCGGTGAGCGTGTTGTTGCCGCTGCCGGCGTCGAAGTCGACATGGCCCGCAGTTCCGGCCGAGAGCACATCGTTGCCACTGCCCGTTTCAATGCTGAAGCTTTCGCCATCGGTCACGACGGTGCCGTCGGAGAGCTTTGCGACGGCGCCGGAGACGCTGAAGGTCAGGCCGCTGGTGCTGTCGGAACGATCGATCCAGATGGTGTCATAGCCGGTGCCGCCCTTGATCGTGTCCTTGCCGCCGCTGCCGACGATCAGGAGATCGTTGCCGTCACCACCATCGAGGACGTCGCTGCCGAGGCCGCCATTCAGATGATCGTTGCCGCCGAGGCCTATGAGCGTGTCATTGCCGGAGTTTCCGGAGAGCGTATCGGCGCCGGTCCAGCCAGTGAACCTGTCGGCCGTCTCCGAACCGCTGATCCTGTAGGTCTCGAAGTTGACGATCGTGGTGCCGTTGGAAAGCGTCTGCTTGGTCGAGGAGGACTTGGCGGCGAAGGTTCCGGAAAGGCCGCTCAGTACGACCTCATCGTAGCCGACGCCGCCGTCGAGTACGTCCTTGCCGTCACCGGCCCAGCTTTCCATGTTGTGCCGAATCGTATCGTTGCCCGCTCCGCCGAGGACCGTGTCATTGTCGCCGTCGCCGGCAAGATAGTCGTCCTCGGAGCCGCCGTCGATGACATCGCGGCCGCCGCCGCCAGATATAGTGTCGGTGCCGCTCTCGCCCTTGATGTTGTCATTGCCGTGATGGCCGTAAATGTAATCGCCGCCGGCGCCGCCGAGCAAAGTGTCGTTGCCATCGTCGGCAGAGAGCCAGTCGATTCCATAACCGCCGGAGAGGTAGTCGTCACCGGCACCGCCCAACACGGAATCATTGCCGTTGCCGCCATAAATTCTGTCGTTGCCGTCCTCTCCCTCGAGCCAGTCCTTGCCGAGGCCACCGTTCAGAACGTCATCGCCGGCTCCGCTCTCGAACCAGTCGTCCCAGCGCCCGCCGGTGAACGTGTCGGCGAAATTGCTGCCCTCAAGTTCGAAGCGCTCGACGTTGACGATGGTGGCGCCGAGAACCGATTTCGAGACAATCGGGTCGAAGGCAGCAACGGAGACCCCTTTGCTCGAACCGCTGAAATCGATTCCGAGTACGTCGAAGCCGAGACCGCCGTCGATCTTGTCGCCAAGCAGGCCCGCGGCGCTCCGGTTAAGAATTTCGTCGTCGCCAGTGCCGGCCTTGATCGTGTCGGCGCCAAGACCGCCGTTGATCGTGTCAAGGCCGGAGCCGGTACTGATCGAATTACTGCCCTCGTCGCCATTCACCGTCTGATCGCCGACGCCGGGTATGGTGTAGCCGGCGGCCAACGGATCAAGGGCGAACGTCGCCTGAAGCGGCGCTATGGACTTCACTTTCTTGCTCATGGCTTCCTCAAGTGTTGCATCGCTACGCCGATCTGGCGTGAGCAAATTGCTAATCTGCGAGGGAGCCAGGAGTTGTTCCTTCGGTAACAGGGGTGCAATCGCTAGGTGGTAGCCGCAGGGCGGAGGAGAGCAGACCGGGCGATGGGTGGGCCGCTGACGAAGCAAGAAACTCCATCTGCTCCATCGGCTCTCCTGGAAGCTGCCACGAGGTCGCCTCTGGCCGACCTTCGGGCACAATCGCCGAAAGACGCTGGGCAGCGACCTTCGCGTAACGCCTGAACTTTGCAGCGTCGCGTCAACACCCGCGGCCGTTTGGCCCCGTTAGTCCGCCGAATAGAACTGCAACGTAAACACATTGCCCGCGATCTCCTCGGCGAGCTCCGTCGAAAACTCCAGCGGCATGCAGTTCTGCAGCGCCGCCGTCGCGGCGGCGACGAAGGCCTTGCGCTGGTCCGCGTCTCCGGCAACGCGGATCGCCGTCGGCTGCGGCGGGCCCATCAGCGTGCCGTTGCCGCGGAAGCCGAATTTGAGCGTGACGAAGGAATCCCTGATGCCGGCCGGGGGAGTCCAGCACTGGCCGAGTGCAGTGCTGACCTCCGCGACGCTCTGCAACGGTTCCGCCCGCAGCGGATGCGCCGCGACTGCAGCGAAAAGGCTGGCGGCGGCCAACCCGATGACGACTTTCATTTCGACCCTCAGACCCTGAACGAATGATCAATCCAGACGTCCGAGATTGCGACGAACGACGGCCGGATGCAATCCGTCCGATCTCTCCTCCATGTCTTCGCGTCTAGAGCGGGATGAGGAAAAATGTGGGCCGTTTCCGCCCGCATCCCGCTCAACCTTCTTAAGAATCGATCACGTTTATGATTTTTGGTCGAACCAACCAAAATCATCGTGATCTAGAGCAGCCCGCGTTTGGCGAGATTGCGCATCAACGCTGCAGTTCCGAAGGTCCAGGGCGGGCAATCGGTGGCAAGCCGCACCGTGTTGATCAGGCTGCCGAGGGCGGGGCTCGAGATCGTCACCACGTCGCCTATCTTGTGGGTAAAGCCCTGGCCCGGCTCGCCGCGGTCCTCGACCGGCGCGAAGAGGGTTCCCATGAAGAGCATCAGCCCGTCCGGGTACTGGTGATGCGGCCCGATCGTCTGGGCGACAAGATCGAGCGGGTCGCGGCTGATCTCGCGCATCGTGCTCGCCCCCTTCAGGCGAAAGCCGTCAGGGCCCTCGATCAGGAGATCGAGGTCGGCACTACGCACATCGTCGATCGAGTAGGTCTCGTCGAAGAGGCGGATGAAGGGTCCGATCGCACACGAAGCGTTGTTGTCCTTGGCCTTGCCGAGAAGCAGCGCCGATCGCCCCTCGACGTCGCGCAGGTTGACATCGTTGCCGAGCGTCGCACCCTGGGCACGACCGTCGGCGGAGACCGCAACGACGATCTCCGGCTCCGGGTTGTTCCACCGCGAAATCGGATGCAGGCCGACCGCGGCACCCCAGCCGACCGCCGAGAGCGGCTGGGCCTTGGTGAAGACTTCGGCATCCGGGCCGATCCCGACTTCGAGATATTGCGACCAGACGCCCTCCTCGATCAGTGCGGCCTTGACGCCGGCGGCTTCGGGCGAACCGGCCTTCAAGTTTCTGAGGCTGTCGCCGATGATTGCCGTTATCCGCGTGCGGATCGCTTCGGCCCGTGCGGCATCGCCGGCGGCGCGCTCCTCAATGACGCGCTCGATCATCGAGCGAGCGAAGGTGACGCCGCAGGCCTTGATCGCCTGAAGGTCGCAAGGGGCAAGAAGATGGACCTCGTCCCTGCCCCGTTCCGCCTTGACCATAACGGCGTCGACGGACGCAAGGGCTTCTCCAGGGGCAGAACGGACATGGGCGACGGGGTCGGGAAGCTCAAGGAGGTCACGCATCGTCGGCACCGCCTTCGAGGTGATGTCGATCAATTCTCCCGCTCGAACCGTCACCAGGCTCGGCCCCTCGATATCGGCGCGCCACGCACGTCCGACGAACGTGCCGTTTTCATAGGATCCGGTCATTTCCATCCCTCCCCGCTTCTTGCTCTCGCATTCCCGTTCCGTTTTTGCAGTCGAACGGCTTCCCTGTAAAGGACCTTCTACCAGCACAGGTGTGTTCCGGAAGGAGCGCAACGGAACCTTGCAATATTTCGCGCGTTTAATATTCCAGCGCCTCTCCATCTCCCGTGGCGAGGCTCTAAATTATACTTGCTTGGTCGAGCGCCCCTCCTTGAGTCCTCGCTGATTTAGGGAATCATCATCGCCAGATGCTGGCGCCTAGGGACGAAGGCCAGAAAGGATGTGACTGCCATGGACCCACAGGACCAGTTGAAGGATAGACCTCCGGTCGATCCAGTAACCGGACAACCGGCACCGCCCCCAGAAGTGCACGAGGCGCGCGCGGCCCGCAGCACTTGGCCGTTGCTGGTCATTCTGCTTGCCGGTCTCGTGCTTGCGCTGATCGCCTGGCTGCCGGCCGAACTCACCAGAGATGCGGAGGATACTCCGACCTCATCGACGACGACAGAACCCTCGACCGACCAACCGGCGACGAGCGGCGAGGCGACGCCGCCGGCCGGAGGAACATCGGGAACGACGCAGGAGACGGCACCTACCGCGCCGGAAACACAGCCCCAGCCGGCGACCCCGGCACCGGCACCTGAAGGAACGGCACCGCAGCCGCAGACCCCTCCCGCACAGTGACCGGCAAGAGACGATTCGGGCGGGGAGAAGCCTCTCCGCCCTCAAAACCTTGAATTCCGTCGCTCCGACGCGATGTTGCCTTAGGTTTTCAATCCATTCCACCACGATCAGCACGTTCATGGACCAGATTCTTGCCGACATCCTCGTTGGGACGCGCACGCCCTATCCGGTGATATTCGCGCGGTTGTGTGGCGCAATCCTGCTCGGTGCTCTCATCGGTATAGAGCGGGAGAAGCGCCAGCAACCCGCGGGTCTCAGGACGCACATTCTGGTGAGTCTTGCCTCGGCGATCTTCGCCGTGGTCGCCGTCGAAAGCGTGCATATGGCGAGCCTGTCGGGCCCGGAGGTCCGCATCGACCCGATCCGCGTCGTCGAGGCGGTGACCGCAGGGGTCGCCTTCCTCGCCGCCGGCATGATCGTCTTCTCGAAGGGCGAGGTCAAAGGCCTGACGACGGGCGCCGGCATGTGGCTTGCCGGTGCCGTCGGCCTGTCGATCGGCTTCGGCTTTTGGTTGATCGCCGCCTTTGCCGCCATAGCCAGTCTCATCGTCCTCTTCATCCTCGGTCGGATGGAGGTGGCGCTGCAATGGAAGGCGCCCGAAGGAACAGAGGAGAACGGTTCCCGAGAAGCGCGCCACCGCGATGCTGCGCCCACCGGCTCGGAAAACCGAGGCCGGTGACATACTCAACAAAGCGAGAAGTTTGGCCTAGAGCCTTTCCTGGTTAAATGGAAACATTCTGCCGGAGCAGGTTTTCGACAGGGCATAGGCGATTGCCGAGAGTCGTACCCGGACGTACGGCCGAGGCGATCGCCTCTGATCCTGGCGGAAAGATGCCCGGCCCTTCGGGTTGGCTCCATTTAACCAGGAAAGGCTCTAGCATTACAGTTGCATATTTATTTATGATCTGAATCTATGGGTCTCCATGATTCGGAGG
>NZ_NWTH01000051.1:0-24343 GCF_002531555.1 Sinorhizobium sp. BJ1 | reverse complement strand
TGGGCTCAGCCATAAAAAAAGCCTGCAGGCAAGCGAACAGCGGCGTCCGGAGATCGCGCGGGCGCGTGATCTGTGGATCCAGCGGCGCCGGCCCTTCGGCATTGGCGCGACTGATCTTTATCGACGAGACCTCGACCAATACGAAGCTGACCAGGCGCAGCGCTTGGTCAGCAAAAGGGCAGCGCGCCCATTCCCCGTTCGGTTCGTGGAAGACGCAGACCTTCATCGCCGGCCTCAGATCGCACGGCATGGTCGCGCCCTTCATCGTCAATGCGCCGATGAACCGGCGCATCTTTCGAGACCTGGATCGAAACGCAGCCCCTTCCGACGCTGTCGCCCGGCGATGTCGTCGTCATCGACAATGTCGGCTTCCACAAGAGCGAGCGGGCCGAACAGATGGTCAAGGCAAAAGGCGCATGGCTTCTCTTCCCCGCCCTATTCGTCCGATCTCAACCCGATCGAGATGGCCTTCTCGAAGCTCAAGGCGCTGCTGCGCAAGCGAGCCGCTCGCAGCTGCGACGCCATCGCCGAGGCTCTCGGCGGCATCTGCAACCTCTTCTCCGTCACGGAATGCAGAAACTACTTCAGGGCTGCCGGATATGAGGCCGATTAAATGCGACACGCTTTTAGCAGGTTCTCTGATTGGGGTCGTTGAGGTGGAAGCGGGCGAAAACCCATCGAGGCTCGCCACGCTGAATATCGAGACCGCATCCAGCTAACTTCCGCCTGTACCTGCCGACATCCTGCCGCGACTAGGGCATTCCGCGCATCGCCCTCAGTCATATCCCGCAACTCGCGACATAGACGATGGCGCGGAGACGTCCCGAAACAAACCCACCGACCTCAACCCGCAAACCGCCCCCTTCCATCACGACGGACCATCACCGGCGCCCGACGAGGCATGCACCGCAAAGGCAACGAGATCGCCGCTTCGGCCGCCGAAAGCTCATCGCCATAAATCAGACGGCTAGCCGACCCTTGGGGACCACCAATAACTCCTTCCCATAACTCGGCGGAGAATGCCGATAATCGCTGTACCCTGCCTCAACCGAAAAGGCGCAGCGCGCCAGCAAGTGGCGCAGTTCCCACCGGTGCGTCCAGCGCAGCACCAGATCGCGCCTCTCCTCGCGCAAGATCTCGCCATTATAGCTAACGTCCGAAAAGCGCCAGACATTGCGCTCTGTCTGAGCAGAGTGGTCATGAACGGGTATTCAGGAGTTCCCGTACAAAGCACCGTCCGCTGGACTCATGTATGGCAGAGCGCGACCGGGGAAGCACCAGCTTTTCTGACAAAATGTCAATGTGGATCTCGGCAAGATCGAGCACGAGTCGGCCGGGACAGCCGCGCATCAGACATTTCCCGCGTTGGCGGAATTCCCCATCGTCGATTCGACGACTAAGGTAAGCGGGTCGTGTACGGCGAGAATTCCGGTCTTATAGATTTAAACGCTCCACGACTTGAGCCGCAACAATAGGCGCGTCATCCACATTGGCGTCCGGCCAGACCCGTGCGCGTTTTTTGGGGAAAGCACCGGCTACGAAATAGGAGAGCCCCTCGCTCGCAACATAGATAGTCGCTGCAATTCCCTCGAAATTACGATTGAAGTGGAACTGCGACTTCATGACGACAAAGTCCTGCTCGCTGATATTGATGTCGTGGGATTCGAAAATGGCCCGATCAACGACGAATCCTGGCTTAGACGTGGCGATCACAAGGAAACGATTATCAATCTCGATAACGGCCGTCTTTCCTATGCCAGCGGATTCGTTGGCAAAACTGGGTCCAATGAGTTTAATATCCCTATTGTTGAGCATCTTGACCACGCCTTCGACCTCGAAGGGCAGATATAGTGGCGTCATCTTGCCGCCGAGACGCATTTTGATTTTCGCGCCGCCTCCGGCGGCATGTGCCTGTGCGACGGTTTCCGGATCATTGACCGTCATGGCGCCCTGGAGCTTCACGGGATGCTTCAGTGCGGCCTGCAGGATCAAGGTGCTGTCTCCCGGCGCGCCGGCGAGCGTCCGGTCACCAAGATCAGCAAGCGCCTTGGTAATGCCGCCCTTGTCCTTCGCAGTTGCATCCAGGGCCTCTGCGATCGTCACCGTTTCATCCTTGAAGCTCTCGCGCAGATCCCAGAACTCCTGGGCGTAATCCTCCACGACCGCCTTGGCTTGCGCATATGGCCCGTTGCTCAGTATCACAGCGGATTGACCCATGTCCGTTAGATCCGCAAAGCGATAGGCGTTGTAGATGCTAAGGTCCACCACTGGGGCTTCCGACTTCTCGAGCGCACGGGCACGTGCGTGCATTTCCTTAAGTGGGCTGAGATCAGTTTCGAGCCTGCCGGGAGCAATCATCCGGGCTTTGGCGAAGGTATAGACCGGACGCAGACGGCCTTCGAGCACATCGAACACCAATCTGACCACCTTCTTGCCATTTTCATAGTAATCGTCATGGGGATTGTTCTTGCAGGCGATGCAGATGTCGGCTGCCTTCAACATCTGCGACGTGATATTGGCATGAAGGTCGAGACCTACTCCGATGACTGCGTTTCCGCCGACGGCGCCGCGAATGCAGGAGAGGAAATCACCTTCAGCATCTTCGAACTCAGTCGTGGACATCGACCCATGCAGGTCGAGGACAATCGCATCGGGCGCGAGCTTCTTGAGTTCCTCGCCCCAGAACTCGCGTTGCTCAATGTAGAAACCATGATCGATGGCGCCGCTCGGGGCGACCATCGAATCTGAAATGGGAAGGATCTGAATATCCTCGCGCTCAATCAAGGCGTCGACAATCCCGCCGAGCGTGGTGCCATTTCCCTTGGCCGCCTCGATCAAAGTCTCGCCGCGAACGACCGTGATATTTGCCGCTGCTGTCGCAGGCGCATATCCGTGCGATTCATGAAATAGGCGTCCGACTGCTATGCGCTTCATAATCTTATATTCCCTCTTGAATGTCAGGCTTTTGGTTTATGCCGCGGTACAAAGGATTATGATCGCGCTCGATTTGGCGAAGAATTCGTTCCAAGATGGAGCCACGCGGATGGTGGCCCGCAACAGAGAGCGTCGGGGGCAAGTGCTTGAGTTCTTAAGGGGCCGCAGGCCGCTCCTGTTCGCCAAGGGTCGAAAATGGTGTAATCGACCAATTGATTAAGTCGACGGCACGATGAAGTATCGCCTCGGTCTGAGCAAGGCTGGGTGAAGCGGCGATCACATATCCGATGCACTCTGGGAGATCGCCTTTCCTGACGATCGGCGTGTTGGGTTCATACAATTTGACCTCGGCGACGCCTGAGACGGCAGCAGCCCGGCTGCCGCCAGCGATCCGATCGAGGTTGCCATCGCTATCAGCAACTAGGAACCGCACGGCCGCAGTATGCGAGTGCCTGCTGCGCAGGTTCCATTCGTCGCCGACGACAAGCTTGATGTGCTCGGTCACAAGATCGATGCCGTAAGCCAGTTGAACCAGTTGAGGACCCGTCGCACCCCCAAGACGCGGATTGACTTCAATGACGACTGGGCCACGCTGCGTCCATCGGAATTCAATGCCCGTTGGCCCCCAGCCAAGGCCAAGAGCTTGCAAACAGCTTAGCGAAATATCAGCGATACGCTCCTGCTCGTCGTCAGTCAGCGCGGCCGGACAGTTGAACTCACGATACACGAAATGGGGTGGAGGGCCGAAGTGACCGCCGGAAATCGCGATAACCTCATCTCCCATTATGTCGGCGGCATAGTAGGGGCCTTGCGCGTAAGCTTCCACGAGTATCCTCGGTGACGACCGCCATGTGTGCTCCCCGCTCAACAGATAGGCCGAGTGTTCGGCCAACTCATCGACGGTGCGGCACAATCGGACACCCACGCTGCCGCTGCCTACGCATGGCTTAACAATCACCGGCAGTCCGATCTCCGCGGCAGCGCTTTCCACGTCCGCTGCATTCGTTGCCAAGCGATAAGCAGGGATTGGAACGCCAGCTTCCGCTAGGAGCTGACGTTGAGTGAATTTGTCGCAGCATTGTTCGATGGATGTGGGGTTCGGTCCCGGCAGCTCGAAATGCCGGCAGAGCTTACCAACCGTCGCATAGAACCGATCCCCAGCGCACGTAATGCCAGCAATGTCATAGGTCGCTCGTAGGCGGGAACATTCGTGGATCAGTGCATCGAGATCGTCTGTATCGACGCGGATTGCCTCAACGCATTCCGCCGCAAGATAGTTATATTGAGCTGGATCAGCCGACAACGTAATTGGATGAAGACCAAGACGCTGGGCCGCCTGGACGTATAGCGGACCATTATACCTTGCACCTTCAAGCAGGATGAGCGCTCTTCTTGTCATTGGCCGTTGACTCCGACGTTGCGTGCTGTGCGGCGGTCCGAACGTACATCGGCAAAATCTTTTTCAGCCGTGCCTGAGCTCAGACCTTGTGGTAAACATACCATTGTCAGGGATTTGCGATCGCAAAGATTCTGTAAATTTGGTTTAAGGTTCTGTTGCAACAGTTTGGGTTTGGTGATCGTGTCTCCATCAAAGCCACGCTCTGATGTCCGCTTTCAGGATTTCGGCACAGCAAATTACCCCCTCTGGCGAAGGGAGAGGCCGGAGAGGCCGGAATAGAGCTGGATCACGGAAAAGATGTGAGCGGTTTTCCGCTCGTATCCCTCCCCAGCTTAGAGCGGCACTACTTGTCGCCCGTCGTTTCCGCTTCCCGCATCGCCAGCCCATGCCCGGAAACGGAAGCGCCGGCATTCTTCGCCATGGTCACGAAGGGGATCGCCGCCAGCAGGTTGCCGACAGCGATGATCATGAAGGCGACGTGGAAATCCTCAAGAGCGAGCGGTCCGCCGTTGATTGCCGTCTCGATCTCGAGGATAGCACCCGCGACAGCCACCCCGAGCGCATAACTGATCTGCTGCAGCACGGCGCTCATCGAGGTCGCCTTGCTCGCATCCGCATCCTCGATTTCGGCAAAAGAGAGCGCATTGACACTGGTGAAGAAGAAGGAGCGCGCGAAGCCGGCGACGAGCAGGATACAGAGCATCACCAGATAGGGCGTTGCCGGTGTGAAGAAACTATTCGCGAAGGTCGCCACGGCCGCGATCGCGGCTGCGACGATCACCGTCATGCGGAAGCCGGTATACGCGAGCACGTACCGGGCAGCGAACTTGGTGGTGATGGCGCCGACTGCGCCTATGAAGGTGATGAGACCAGACTGGAACGGATTGAGCCCGAAGCCGATCTCCAGCATCTGGGGCATCAGGAACGGCACGGCGCCGACGGAGATGCGGAAAACCGTCCCGCCGATCGAGGCGGCCCGAAAGGCGCTGTCGCGGAAGAGGCGAAGGTCGAGCACCGGCGCAGGATGGCGGCGCGCGTGGAAGATGTAGAGGAGCGCTGCGGCGATCCCGATTGACGCCGTGGCGAAGCCGACTGCAGGCGGCAGCGCTGGCAAGCTGATGACCGAAAACCCAAAGACGACACCGGCAGCAGCAATGCCTCCGAGCAGGAAGCCAAGGATATCCATCGGCGGCGGGTTTCGCCCGTCCATCTTGGGAAGGTAAACGCCGGAGAGAACATACCCGACGATGCCGACCGGCACGTTGATCAGGAAGATCCAGTGCCAGGAGAAGTACGTGGTGATGAAGCCACCGAGCGGCGGTCCTGCTAGAGGTCCAACGAGCGCCGGGATCGTGAGCATCGCCATGGTCGAGACGAGTTTGCTGCGCGGAGTGCCGCGGACGAGCACGAGACGCGCGACCGGCGTCATCATGGCGCCGCCCATTCCCTGCAGGAAACGCGACAGGACGAGTGCAACGAGGCTATGGGCGATCGCGCAGAGCACTGAACCGAGCATGAAGACGAGGATCGCTGCCCGAAAGATGCGCTTGGCGCCGAAGCGGTCCGCCATCCAGCCACTCAAGGGGATGAAGATCGCGATCGCCACCATATAAGAGGTCAGCGCCAGCTTCAGCGTAATCGGCCCGACACCAATGTCGCGGGCAATTGCAGGCAGCGACGTCGAAACGGCGGTCGAATCCATCTCCTCAATGAACAGGGCGATGGCAAGGATCATCGGAACGATGCGGTTCATGAAAGAATTGCCTTGGGGCTGGTCAGGCGCAACGCGAGGATCGTCCAGACGTCCTCAGCAAAAGTGATGAGCAGTTGCGTGCGTGATCCGCCAATGCACGCATCATCATCATCAGCCGATCCTGGCTCATGCGGCCCAAAAAGGCGATCGGGCAGAGATTGATGCCGATTCCTCAAAGGAGCTCCTTTCTGGGTCGGTCAAAAAAGTGCCGCTTATTTCCTGGACGTCCGTCGAAACGAACCGCAGTGCAAGGACAGCACGAAGAGCGGCGGCAGCGATTGCCATCACGTGTCCGCGAGCGGATTGGGCAATTGGTGTTCGACCCGGTAATCACGAAAGCGCTCCGGAAGCGACCGCAGCACCGAGCGGGTCGGCCACGGCCGTTCCAGAAAGGCCTTATGCTCCTCAACCCAGAAAGCTTCGGACAGGATGCCGGAAATCAGCGCGCTGAGGCGAGGTCCCATGTGGACCGCCTTTGCCGAGAGGTTTCGCTGGGTGCTCGTCATCCAGATCGGGACGGGCAGCTTTATAAAGGGTCTCGGCTCCGTCGTTTCCGGTAGCATTGTGCGGAACGAGATGGACGGCAGCGTCACAATTTCCGCGCCGTCGGGATGGAGAATGCCGGAAGCGCTCTCGGCTGCAAATTCCCTTCTCACGAAATTCTTCAGGTGCCAGGCGTGAATGGTGAAAGGAAGCCAGCTCTTGGGCGACTGGTTGCGCGCCTTCAGGCCTTCCACCCAATCGAGCCACAGGTCAGGGAACTTCTGAGACGACCATTCCGAATAGCTGCCTGCATGTGGCAACGTCTCTGCATAGACAGAGTATTTTCGGAGTGCCGCGATGCGCAGGCTCACCCGCGCGCCGAACGCGGGAGAGAAGGCGATTACGTCCGCTGTCGGCAGACCGGACTTGGCTTTCCACGTCGGATAAAGCGGGTTGCCTTCATACGCGCCCCATTGGTCAAGCGTCATTGCCGCCAGGTGTGGCGGCAGGTTCGCTTCGAGGTAGCCAAGGAAGCCGGACGCATCTGATTCGGCAATTTTTTCGCGGAGTTCGGCGTTCCCGCTTTGCCGATGGCGGCGCGCAAGAATGTCGTTGCGCATGCTCTCGTCCACGTCGAGCAGCAGGTCCTCCATGGCATCCGGAGCGGGTTTCCTCGCCAGGCACGGAGCAATCTCCCTCATCAGGGCAGCGGGACAATTGTTCCTGTGGCTGGCGCCGGTTCCATCGAGCACTTCGATCGCTCCGCGGTTCCTCAGGGTTCCGGCAGGCGCAGTGCGCAGGTCAGAAAATTGCAGCACTCGCCGGGACGGCCATAGAGGAAACCAAGCCTGGCGGTGGTCCCGAGCCCAGAGCAATGCACTCGGCCCGAGAATGCGCTCTGCGAAGATGCAGCGGAGGAGACGGTTGATGGCATTGCGTGCCGCATTGGTCGAAAACGCCTGATTGTTGTCGCCGACCGCATCTGTTGCTGAAGAAATCGTCTTATCCATCATGGAGTCTCCGGCCAATCCGGTCGGCCGAGTCGCCGTGACAGTTGGAGCGCCCAGTGGTAGGTCCTTGCGATCGCTGGAATGGGCAACATCGAGCCGTGCGGCATTGTGACGAGCAACTCTAGCCGGTGTGGCTTCGCCGAACTCGGTTCGACGCCGAGAGGCGTTTCGATCGACGCCCGAGGGTCGCCTGCATCTGCCCCTCGCTACATCGTGCTCGGACGCGATCACCGCATCGGTGAGTACGAGATGGCGCATCCGGTCAGCTTCGAATTCCATCATTGTTCCGAGCGTCTCGGGCGTGACCGTCTGATAGTACGCCGTGTAGTCGGATGACGTGAAGGCGTTCTCCTCGCCGCCGATCTCCGCGACCGTTGCGCTAAACTTGCAAGGCGGATGCTTCTTCGTGCCCTTGAACATCAGATGCTCCAGGAATGAGCGATGCCGGATTTGCCGGGTGGCTCGTCGGCGCTCCAGACCATCTGCGTGACGATCGGCGCCCGGTGATCGGGTATGACGACCACCTCCATGCCGTTGCTCAGCATGAAATTTGGAGTCTCGGCTTCGGGAAGCGGGATCTCAACGGCGGCCACTTCCGAGGTCATCAGAGATTGCAAGGCCACCATACTCAGGGCAAACGCATGCGTGCGCGAAAACACTCCAGCATGGCTCGTCGGCCACCAGGGCAAGAGCGCCTGTGCATTTTGGCTGGACCCCTTCTTCGCGAATACCGCCTCTTTCTTCTTTCCGATATGGAGCGTCCCGCGGTAGGATGGCCGGGCGATGGTCCCGGCATAAAGCATTGTGCCGACATTTCGACTTTCTCCGTCCGCTTGTTGTTGGTCCGTGACGCGTAAAGACTCAAAGCAAATGTCGTGCCAAAGGAAAAACTCGTTTAAATATAACGTAAACCGATCGGACCGGCTGTCTCGCATGTCCAACATCGCCCTACACGGACAAACCCATGCGACATTGACGTGTTGCGTGGGGTGGAGGGTGCCCGACATGCCGCATTGTGCCCGCCGCCAAGCCGCCTCCCACGCTAAGCCATTGAATACCTAGTGTAAATGTCCTAAATGCCGACGACCTCGGTGCGGCGCTTGATCTCGCCATTGAGAGATTCAATCGCATTTCGTCGGGTGCAACTTGGCCCGGTGCTCTTTTGGAAAGGCTGTAAGCGAGCACATTCCCTTCGGTATCGTCCATGATGGCGGCGAGCTTCGGCACTTTCGGCCGTATCTGGTCGGCGACGGCGCGCCACTGGGTGCTCGCCGCCTCCGATGTGTCCTGAGCAAAGGCGGTGGCGATGAAGGCGGAGACGACGCGCATGCGCCGGCACGTTCCTCATGAGGAAGACCCGGGGGCTCTCTTCGACAGCTTGTTCCTGATCATCATATTCGCGCGCGCGTTGACCGTGTGCTTGATTTGTCCTGGCTTCGCGGGGAAGTGGCGGACCTCTACTGTACCGCCGACCGCCGCCCCGGCATCGATCCGAGCTGGCTGTCCGTCTGATGCTCGCTGGTTTTCTCCTCGAATTGTGCACGACCGCCGGCTGATGCGCGAGGCGCAGGTCAACGTCGCGATTTGGTAGTTCGTTGGGTATGGCTGCATGAAGCGCTGCCAGATCATTCATCATTGACCCGTGTCCGCCAGCGTTGGGGCGAAGAACGGTTCCGCCGGATCTTCGAGCGTACCGTGCAAGCCTGCATCGATGCCAAGCTCGCCAAGGGTGAGGTGATTCATGCCGATACTTCACTGATCTGCGCCGACGTGAGCTCTGGACAGCTTGGCGGTTCGCCACGTCGAAGCGGTCAGCAAGGCGAACGAGGATGCGGAGGCACTCCGAAAAAGCCGCAAGACAGGAAAGTTCAAGAAAGGTCTGCATCACAGATCCGGATGCAAGCATGGCGACCAGCGCCCGCAACCGTCGTCTGGAGCCGGCCTATAAACAGCATGCCATAGCACCTACGGAGTGAACTTGTGGAGGCTGGCGAGACAGCAGTGCGCGCAGCTTTTCGCTGCAAGCGCGCACCGCTCGAGGCGGCCATGGCCGGTCAAAGTATCTCTAGAATGTGAATGCTCACAACCCATTCCGGAGAGACCAACCATGACCAGTCCAGATTCTATACCCGCCGATGCGGTGTTGGTAGCCATCGACATTGCCAAGGTTCGCAACGAGGTGCTGATCGAGGCCGCCGGCGCAAAACGACGGCGTCGGCTTTCGGTTCTCAACACGCGTGTAGAACACGATCATCTGATTGAGGCGTTGCTGAGCTATCAGCGCCCCGTTGTCTGTGCCTTCGAAGCGACAGGCAATTATCATCGCCCGTTGGCATGGCGGCTAGTCGAAGCAGGTTTCGAAGTCCGGCTCGTGTCTTCGCTGGCGCTCGCCCGAACACGGGAAGCCTTGCACAACAGTTGGGACAAGAACGACCCAAAGGATGCGCAGGTGATCCTGCACATGTTGAGGATCCGGGCGACGCAGATCTACCACGATCCGCTGCGTGCTGGCATCAACGACGTGCAGGAACTGTCGAAGACACACGAGGCGATTGCCAAGGCAAAGACCGAGATCCAGCACCGCATCCTGACGCATTACCTGCCGCTGTATTTTCCCGAGATCCAGCGGTTCAAGGGCAATAGTCGCAGCGACTGGTTCTTCGCCTTCCTCGATGCGTTTCCGACACCCGCGAGCATTGCGACACTGACGAAAGAGGAGTTCGTCGCGGCGGCATGGGACGTGGTCGGCCGCAAAGTCAGCAAGTCTCAGATTTTGATGGATATTTACGAGACTGCACGAACATCGATCGGCTTGCCGCTGCCGATCGATGCCCCGGCCATTCGCATGTTTCGGATGGTCGTCGCCGAAGCGCGCAGTCTGATCCGCCAGCGCCATGTGATCGAAACACAGGCCGATGAACTGCTTCGCCATAGTCGGGACTATCAGCTCCTGCGGCAGATACCCGGTATTGGGCCGATCAATGCGTTGACGATCATCGCCGAGGCTGGAGATCTGCGACGCTTCCACCATCATCGCCAGTTCCTCAAATTCTGCGGCCTGGATCTGTCAACGCAACAGTCCGGTCAATATCGCGGGCAGACCCGGCTTTCCAAATTCGGCAACGCGCGCCTACGGCGCACTCTGTGGATCGCCGGGCAAGTGGCCATCCGCCAGCGCGAGAACGGCTTTCGCCACAAGTTCGAGCGCTACATCGCCAAAAACCGTGACAACCCCGATCTGCGCCGCAAGGCGATGACTGCCATTACCGCCAAGATGGCCCGCGTCGTGCACGCCGTCGTCAAAAGCGGTTCCGATTACCGTCCCTTCATCGAGGGGCGGTACCAGGTGGAAGAACCTCTGTCAGCACGAGCCGTGAGGGCGTCATCGCGATGACCCTGTAGATAATGCTCGGGTCTTCCACCTGGATCAGAAGCTCGTGTTAAGGACGGTGAGGGCCACAACGATGGACCCTGTGTTTGCTATGGACGAGACCTTGTCCCTTGCTCGTGGAAGCCGCCTGGTGCGATCAACTCACTTGACCGGCGTCATGCGGCGAGAGCATGCTGACGAACAGAGACGCTTTGACTGTCTGCTCCATTTCCTTCCGCTCTTAGGACGTTGTCGATTATCTGCGCGGGGGTGTTCTCGATATTGCCGTCACCACTGGGGAGATCAACGAGGGGCAGATGATCGTAGAGCGGATCGATGCCACGATGGAGGCAACGGGTCTATCCCTCAGCACCGTCACCGCCGATGCCGGTTATGCCTACGCAAAGGTGTTCGCGGCGTTCGAACACCGCGGCACCGACGCCTGGTCCCGGCCAAGGCAGAGCCGATCCGCAGTCTTGGTCACGCTTCGCCGCTTCCGCTACGATGCCCAGCAAGTGTCCGCGAGGCAAGATCCTGCGTCCAACCGGGCCGGTGAAGCATGGCCGCTTCTTTTTATTCGCGCTCCAGCGGGTGCGCCGGTTGCGACCTTGCCTCTCTGTCTCTTTCCTGGGGGCGCGTCAACAAGGCGGTTGTTGTCGGGGACGACTATCCGGCACTACTGAGAGCGCGCAGGCGTCGAGAGCGATGGTCGGAAGAGGATCAACATCGCTATCAACCACCGGTGGCGCTCGGAAGTCTATTATGGCGAAGCGAAGAATTGGAACGGCCTCGCCCGTGCGTCCCGGTCACGGTAGCCGTTGCGTTGGGCAAGCCGCATCGGGTTCTTCTCGCCGTAGCCAGCACCGGTCGCGCTGCCGATCTCTAGCTCCATCAGCCGCTCGGCCGCAAAGCCAACCATCTCGCGCAACAAATCCGCATCGGCGCTCTTCTCAACAAGCGAGCGCACGTTCGTCATCTCCGGTCACCGGTGGTCTTTCCATCGGGTTGGTCTTGAACAACCGAACAACCCGACCCTGCCGGAAAAACACTGATGGCCACCTAAAATCTTCAGGACCAACACCACCGGATCAGTTTGGTGGTCACCGGGCCTTGTCCGGCCTTGCGGTCCGCTGCTGATGCCGTTGGTTAGTCGTTTTGAATGAGATAATCTTTGAGCTTCGTTGCTAGGACGCGTACATGAGGCGGAGCGACCATCGTGTAATGGTTACCTGGCACCTCATGAACTTCCAGGCGGCCCCGCGCGAATTGCTTCCAACCAAGATCGCCATCAGGTTTATTGGTGGACATGCGCAGCCCCCCCTTGGCAGCAAAGAGAACGGACCTGCTGTCGTTGAGCCGAGGGATATATTCACGCAACGCAACTTTATTTGCCTCGGCAACCGTGAAGATATGGTTGAGTTGCGTTTCGCTCATGTCGGGGACGTTGCCAGCTTGCCTCCCGAAATTCAGCAATGCAGTGACCTGACGCTCACGTTTGATGGATTTCAGCTTTCGCCAATGTTTCTTCGTTGCAGGAAAAAGCACGCTTAATATAACCACTTGCTCGGTCAGCCAGTCAGGAATGGGACTGTTGCCGAGCAAGCGATGATACCGGCCGCTTGTGTATTCTTCGGGCTTGTGAAGCGCTTTGGCATCGAGCAGTCCAACTATTGCTATCTCCTCACCAGCATCGCGCAATTGGCAGGCCATTTCCCAAGCAATGCTGCCGCCCATGGACAAGCCAACGAGCTGGTAAGGCCCGCGGGACTGTACGCTCTTGATGGCCTCGACATAATCCTGCGCCATCTCCGCAATGCTCAGGTGAGGTCTTGCCTCACCGTTTAAACCGCGTGCCTGCAGGCCGAAGAGCGGTTGCTCTGCGCCCAATGCTTTGGCAAGAGGCGTATAGAAGAGCACATGTCCGCCAAAAGGGTGGGGGCAAAACAGTGGCGTCCGTGAGCCGCCGGATTGTATCGGCACCAATGCGCTCGGACGCGCGCCTCCATGTGTCTTCGACAGGGCTATCGCGATCCCTCGTGGTGTCTGGTGTTCCAGCAGCCGGGAGACGTCCAATCTTTCTCCCGTAAGCTGCTCGATTCGATTGATTACGCTCAGGGCGCTCAATGAATCACCACCAAGATCAAAGAAGCTGTCGGTCAGGGCAACGTCATCCAAGCCCAGAATGTTCTGATAGATCGCTGCGATTTGGCGGTCCAAAGCTGGCTCACCAGATACCTCAATCACAATCTGGCTGCGTGGTTCTTCGTTTCCAGTCGGCGCATCCACGGATGTGGCCGCAGTGCGAGTTTGAATCGAATCCGCATTCTTTTGTCCCCGCTCCTTGGTGGCGACCGCATCGAGCCAGTAGCGCTTGCGATCGAAAGGATAAGGCGGGAGGGGGGTACGCTGTGGGGGCTTATGATCGTGCAGGCCAGACCAATCTATGCGAACGCCGCAGGTCCAAAGCTTACCCAGTGTCTGTAACAGTCTCAGACGATCGCTTTGCCCACGGTCGCCCCCTGGTGCGGCTGCAAAGGCGGTGGGGCTGCGCAGGTTGCGCTTTGACTTTAACTTCCTGGAATGTCTCGTCAGGGCTGCTCCAGGCCCCATCTCAATGAACAACTCGTGCCCCGATTGCACCAACCGATCGCAAGCCAGATGGAACTGCACCGTCTCTCGGAGATTGCGGACCCAGTAGCTACCATCAAGGGATACGTCCGCCTCAAGCCAGTCACCGAGCACCGTTGACACGAAAGGTACTTGCGGCGCGTGCAACTCGACTTGCTCCGCATGAATTCTAAACTCCGGCAGGATTGGATCGAGTAGGGATGAATGCACTGCATGAGTTGAATGTATTCGTTTGCTCGCAATGGATCTCGCCTCCAATCGCTCATGAAACGCTGCGATCTCGGATGCAGCCCCCGAAACGACGCAATGACGTGGCCCGTTTATGGCTGCCAATGAAAGGTTTTCGTTCCAATAAAGCTGGAGCTCTTCGGGCGACATGCCGACTGCAACAATGCCGCCGGCCTGCACACGAGATGTTAGCTGCCCCCTTATCACCATCAGTCGAATGGCATCGGGTAAAGAGATGATGCCGGCAATATGAGCGGCTGCATATTCTCCGATGCTGTGGCCGATCACAGCTGCAGGGAAAATGCCCCACGACATGAAGAGCTTCGCCATCGCATATTGCGTAGCGAAGATGACGGGCTGCATGAGGGCTTCTAGCTCAAGCTCGCCGTCGACTTTGCCTTCTCTATAGAGCAGGGGGCGGAAGTCAGTATTTGCGAACTCGTTAATCCACTTTGCGCATTCGTCGATGGCGCTGCGGTATACGGGCTCTTCCTTATAAAGCTCCCGACCCATTCCAATTTGCTGACCGCCCTGGCCGGAGAACATGAACGCGATGTGGTGTTCACTGCTTGATGCCTCTCGCGACGCGTCCCTCTGCAGTGCCGCCTGATCGAGTTGGTCGGCTAGCTCCGCCAGATCGGTTCCCACAAAACTTGCCCGATATCTGAGAGCAGCTCGACCCTTTTGCAGGGTGTGCGCGATGTTTCCTGCGCTGTGCTGTATATCGCTTCGGCGCATAAAGCCGGCGAGTTGCCGAAGCATTTCGTTCAGTGCCGACCTGCTCGCCCCCGATACTGGAAAGACGTGCAGCCTGCGACCGCTTTGCTCACCGCTTTGCGGCAGAGCCTCCTCGAGGATCGCATGCGCGTTCGTGCCACCAATGCCAAATGAGCTGACCCCGCCGCGCCGTGGCTCACCACCCTTGGGCCAAGCGGTGCAGGTCTTATTTACGAACATCGGACTCTCCTGAAAGTCGATATTTGGGTTGGGCTTATCGAAATGCAGGCTAGCAGGAATGACGCCCCTGTTCAGCATTGTTGCGAGCTTGATCAATCCCGTTACTCCCGCGGCGGCGTCGAGATGGCCGATATTTGTCTTCACCGAACCTATTGCGCAGAATTGTTTCTTTGCGGTGTGGGAACGGAAGGCCTTAGTCAGGCCGGAGATTTCGATGGGGTCTCCAAGATAGGTTCCCGTGCCATGTGCCTCCACGTAACCGATGGTCTCCGCAGAGACGTCAGCATCGGCGAGGGCGGCTTGGATCACCGCAGCCTGTCCGTCGGCACTGGGGGCGGTAAAGCCCACCTTGGCGGCACCATCATTGTTGATTGCGGTCCCCTTTATGACTGCCCAGATATAGTCGCCGTCTCTTAAGGCATCGCTCAGCCGCTTGAGAACGACGACCGCTGCTCCACTGCCTCTCACCGTTCCTTGCGCTTTAGCATCGAAAGCACGGCAGTGCCCGTCAGCAGACAAGATGTGACCTTGCTGATGCAGATAGCCTATTCCGTGGGGCAGGGAAATCGATGCACCACCGGCCAACGCCATGTCGCACTCATTGCTGCGCAGGCTCTGGCAAGCGAGGTGGAGAGCAACTAGCGAAGTGGAGCAGGCCGTCTGAACTGACGCGCAGGGTCCGGTCAAGTTGAGCTTATATGCGATGCGCGTCGCCGTGAAATCGTGGCCATTAAGAATGCGGACCTGCAACTTCTCTGAATCCAGCAGGTCGCGGCCTGCTTCACTTTCAGCGAGGTAATGGTTGGCCCCAACGCCGGCAAAGACACCGACTCGGCCTTCTGCGTTCTCGCGCAATCCGTATCCCGCATGATCGAGCGCCTGATACGCCGTTTCCAGCAGGATCCGCTGTTGCGGGTCCATCCACGCTGCTTCCTTAGGCGATAGACCGAAAAACGCGGCATCAAACAGATCAACTCCGCTGATAACGGCTTCGCGCTTCACATAATTAGGCTTGCCAAAGGTATTGGGATCAACGCAAGCTTCTCGCAGTGTCTGTTCATCCAAGTCTGTGATCGACTCTATGCCATCGACCAGATTGTTCCAAAATTGATCGACGTTTTCCGCTCCCGGGAACCTGCCCGCCATGCCGATGATCGCGACAGCATTGCCGTTCTGTTCGAGCCTGCTTTCGCTTGCGGCCACGCTAGTTGGCTTTTTAGGATACTGAGCGAGGCGAGGGGCGTCTGAACTCGCGGTCAAGTGCGCTGCGAGCGTTCTTATGGTAGGGTGCTCGAATAGATCCAGAATTTTGCAATCAATGCCTAAACGATCGTGGATACGCGCCTGAACCTGAACAATGGCCATGGAATGTCCGCCAACATCGAAGAAATTGTCTTCAACGCTGACGGTGTCCAGCTTCAGGACGTCCTTCCAGATCTCAGCCAGTTCCGTCTGCAATCCACCGGTCGGTAAAGTTGCGGCCTTTAATTTCGAGGCGTTTCTCGGCTCGGGAAGAGCGCGCCGATCGATCTTGCCGCTACGATTGGTTGGTAGCTGCGGGACGAACACGAACTGTGAGGGAATCATGTGTCCAGGCAGCGCGGCGCGCAGAAAAGCCTGAAGTTCATCGGTATCCTCCGAACTCTCCCGTCGCCTCGCCACATAGGCCGTCAGGCTCACACTTTCATCGGGACGGTCTGCCCGCGTAACGCAGCACGCTTTGATGTTTTCGTGCCTCATAAGGCATTGCTCGATTTCGGCAAGCTCAACCCGCATCCCGCGGATCTTGATCTGTCCGTCCTTCCGGCCCAGGAACTCAATCATGCCATCCGGCAAATACCGGGCTCGATCCCCAGTCCTGTAGAGCCTAGAATGCGGCTCATCATCAAACGGGTTTGGCTGGAAGACCTCGCGCGTGAGTTCATCGTGATTGATGTAACCGCGAGCCAGACCGACGCCGCCGATGTAAAGCTCGCCAATTGCGCCAAGCGGTGCCGGATTGCCATAGCGATCGAGGATATAAGCTTTGGTATTGATGGCGGGGTGCCCAATGGGTGGCTTTACCCCCCCGGCTTTCACCTCGGTCCTTATGCAGTAGACGGTCGTTTCCGTGGGTCCGTAGGAATTGAATATACGGCGCTTCTCACCCCATCGCTCAATGAGGCTCGAAGGCAAGGGCTCTCCACCTGACTTGATGGCGGTGAGATCAGGAAGATCAGTCGACGGCAAGGAGGTCCACGCTGTGGGTGTAAGACCTGCGGCGGTAATGCGCTCACGGCGCATGAATTCGACAAGCTCTGCTCCAGGCAGTGACGCTGATGGGGGCGCCAAGCACAATCGACCACCAGAAGATAAGGCCAGCATAAAGTCAAACAGCGATGCATCAAATCCGCAGGAGGCGAACTGCAATACTCGGCTATCCGGCCCGAGCTGATAGGTGCGTTTTAGATCCTCCGCCATATTGCAGGCGCTGCGATGTTCAATCATCACCCCTTTCGGCTGACCGGTGGAACCGGATGTATAGATCACGTAAGCCAAATCCAAGGGGCCGGCGGGGCAGTGCGGAGGTGTGACTTCATGCAGAGCAATTTCGGTGCGGTCCTTGTCGAGGAGAACCACCGTGCATCCATTCGCACCTTCAATGGTTAGCCCCGATGGGGCTGTCCCGAACGCCTGTTTTTTAAGCTCCGCTTTGCTGATCACTGCAGTGGCGCCAGCATCCCGCACCATAAAACGCAGACGCTGGGGTGGGAGCCGCGGATCGAGAGGAAGATAGACGCCCCCCGCCTTCAATACCGCTAGAAAGCCGACAATGAGATCGCACGAACGCTCGAGGAGGACGCCGACCACGTCTCCAAGGCGGACACCTTTTGAAATTAGATTATGGGCAAGCCTGTTTGCCTTTTGCTCAAGTAAGGCGTAGCTGAGCGCCTCCGATGAGCAACTGACAGCAATGTTGTCTGGGTGAGTGGCAGCCTGCGCTTCGATCAGGGTGTGCAGGCAAATGTCCGAGGGAAAACGTGCAGCTGTGTCGTTAAAATCATGAAGGAGCTGGTGCTCCTCCTCGGGAGTTAGAAGACTATAGTCGCCTATCCGTCGCGCTGGCGCATCTGCAATCGCCTCAAGCAACAACTGATAGTGCTGCGCCAGCCGCTCGATGGTGCTAGGATCCCACAAATCCGCATTGTATACGACATGTAGACGGACACTTTCTTTGCTGGCCAGGATTCGAAAATCAAGATCGATCCAGATATCGGTCTCGCAAAGTCGGATTTGCGCAGGCAAGCCGGCGAGGTCGACGTCACTTGGCGTGAAGCCAAGAGAACTAACCTCCTCCGGAATGAAGTTGAAAACTGCTTGCGAGAGCGGGTCGCGATCAGGTGCAGGGGGGAGCTTGAGCTTCTCCAATAGCAGCGGAAGAGGAAAATACTCGTGGATGCGCGCGTCGCGCTTCAGCTGACGCACCTGCTGTAAATGGTCGAGGAAAACGGAATTTTCGGAAAGATCCTGGCGTAGGGCCGCCATGGTCACAAAGTAGCCGAAGGTCCCCGAAAAATTTCCTGTCGGGCGACCGAGGCGTGGCACGTAAAGGGTGATGTCGTCGTGGTCGCCATAACGATGCAGCAGGACATAGAAGGCAGCAAGCAGCACGGTGGCGAGCGTCACTTTTTCTTTGTGCGCCAGTCGCTCCAAACGCGCCACCAGCGGCATCTCAATATTCACGGATAAAACTGACCCGGTGTGCGTGGCAAGTGCAGCTCGTGGTCTGTCGGTCGGAAGGGCCAGGTCAGGTTCATGATCAACAAGCTGGCTGCGCCAGTAGGCCCACATTCGTTCTCCGTCGTCGCCGACAAGGAGGCGCTCTTGCCAGGCTACGAAGTCCCCGTAAGGAGCAGCCGTGGGCAGACTCGGCATGTCCGTGTCACCGCAGCACGCCTGGTAATACCTGCCGAACTCGTGCAAAAAGGTGCGGATGCTGAAGCCGTCGGAAATGATGTGGTGGAAATTGAGGAGGAGAACCTCTTCCGTGGCACTGCGGACGAATAGGTGAGCGCGAAACACCGGCCCATGTTCCAGATCGAAAGGCGAGCGAGCTTCCGCTGCGATGGAGTGATGGAAGTCCGCCTCTTCGAGACCTTGTAGCCGAACGACATGAAAGCTCAGAGAGGCTGTCTCATGAATGCGCTGAACGACCTGCTCGCCTTCCTGGTGAAAGGTCGTGCGCAGCATTTCATGGCGGTCGATCAATGATTGAAGCGCGCGCCGCAAGGCATTAACGTCGAACGATGGCTTTATGCGTAGTTCGACTGGTAAATTGTATTCACTACCGGTCGGCCGTTTTTGATGATGTATCCAAAGTCCCCTTTGGCCATGCGACAGCGGACGCGTAACATACTTCATTGCTTTCTCCCACCTGGTTGTGCGGAGAACGCTACCCGTCTTCTCTTGGAAACGGTTTGAATTTCTTGAGAATAATTCAGTCGTTTACGTGAACCTGTCGTATGACAGGTTACATATTCGCTCAAAACAACAATTTTAAGTGACATGGCAGAAATAATTTTTGAAGGAAAATTCAAAAAAGATCGACGAGGCGCGCTTCGGATCCAAAGGTGCTAGCGCAGGTGATCCGTAAGCACGCTCCGAACGCCAAACGCGTCATATTCGAGACGGGGCCGCTGTCGACGTGGTTCTATCACGCGCTGACGGCGGAGGGAGTCCCCGCTATCTGCATCGAAGCACGGCACGCGCAAAAGGTATGAACGAGACGCTCAACAAGACAGATGCCAATGATGTGGATGGCTTGGCCCACCTGGCCGAAGCCGGCTTCTACAAGGCGGTCCGGATAAAGTCATTTGACAGTATGTTGACGCGCACGCTGGTCGGGGCCCGCAATCAGCTGCTGAGCATCTCAACCCAACTTAGCAACCAAATCCGCGGCCTGATGAAGACATTCGGTCTTATTATCCCCAAAGGAACGGGTCGGGTGTTTGACGGCAATGTCAGAGAGCTTTTGGCTGGGAATGATGACCTTGCACGGATCATATTGCCACCGCTTGAGGCATGGCGCGACATTCGCTGTCGACACCGGAACAATACTCCCCAAATGTGCCGTTTGAATCTTCCCCAGTTAGCGCCGTGACCGATACTGCTTCCGATGATCGGAAGGGGATTTCGGTGATCAAGCTGAGGAAGATGATGATGATCCTGGATCTACATCGGCAAGGTCTGTCGGTGTCCTACGTCGCAGCGATTGAAGATCCAGAAAACTTCAAAACGTCGCGCTCGGTTGGCGCCTGGCTCGGGCTGACAACGCGGCGCTACCAGTCAGGTGAGGTCGACTATTACGGCCATATCTCGCGAAGAGGTGATAACCGTCTGCGGGGGCTGCTTTATGAAGCGGCGACAGTGCTTCTCACGAGCGCCAGTGCCAGGACCGAGAGCAGCCTCAAGAGCTGGGGGCTTAAGCTGCGTGAGCGGTTGGGCTTCATACGCGCTGCGGTGGCAGTCGCCCGGAAGCTTGCGGTCATCATGCACAGCATGCTCAGGACAGGAGAAGTCTTCAACGCATCGGCTGGCGCCACCGCATAAGCAACCGCCAGCCTTCTTCCCTCAGCGCGTCAAACCTGATTTGAAGCACTGAGCGTCCCTGCTGCGGACGTGGGTTGGATCATTCCGCTACGAGTGGCTGCAGCTCGTTGAGACTGCGCGCTACACATAGGAAGGTCCTGCCTGCGAAGCCCATTGTGCGGCGACATTTGTCGACCGCGAAGACAACCCTGCTCCCAGCACCGGATAGCTCTCAAGGACATGGCCGCTGAGCGCCGATCCACCGATCAATTTACTCCGCGTTGCCGACCCGCAACCTGGCAAGGTCGCCGAATGCCTAAACCACCTTGACCACTGGAATGCGATTAGACAACGCTCTCGCGCGGGGACGGGCTCACCGCTTCATCGACGACGGCCGTATCGAGATCGACTCCAACACCGTCGAACGTTCTATCAGGCCGATCGCAAACGTTGATTCATCATACCCCTCTTCATCAAGTATCTGGAAACATTGAGATTTGCGTCTTCGCATCCGCGCGACACGGGATTTTATTGCCGCGGAGGGCCTTGATCACGCTGTCATTTTGCAGCTGACATGCTCCTATTTGCCAAGGAGCACCTGGAACGACCTGCTCGGCGGGCAAAACTCCGTCAACAATGAGGCGGCGAATAGTATGGCTGGTGACCTTGAGGGACTTGGCGGCCTCTCACATGGTTAGCCATTGGCCATCTTTGTCGGCTGGACGAAAGGCGTGTATGCCTTGAACCCTCCGGACGGAGCTGACACGGTGCGCAGTCCAGGTTTTGTCCTGGCCCGTCCGAATGCCCATGCGGTTCAGCGTTGCGGCGATATCGTCGTCGGAATAGCGGGTCGCCATTTGCTTCATGACGGCAATCGCCTGGTCTGGCGTCTGGCACCCGTGTTCGCCTGTTTTGGGTTTACGGACACGCAGGACTGAATGCTGTCCGCCTTTCCAGTGAATGGTCAGGACGACTTCCCGGCTCGTATCGTCAACATCAGCAATGATATCGGCAATGAGCGTGCGCAGAATCTGTTAGCGGGAGGAGCGTTGCGCGAGGCACCAGCACGTTCAGAGGCTGAAGTAGCTGTCAGAGAGTCACTGTTCAAGAATGAGCCTGCAGGATCGGACCATGAGCTCAACGACGGATTTTATTGCAGAGCTGATCAGGGCAGCAAACGGCGTAGAGACACTCACGCACTATGAGGTAAGCCGCCTCTTGGACCGATCAATCGATACCATCCGCGGCACGCGCAGACAAACCGGCGTCGCAGGAATACATAGTGCTCGGGACGTTCTGATTGATCTCGGGTTATCGTCGGAATAGAGCTATCCTATTGTTTCGGACGGTCTTCTCCTTTGGCACGGTGCATGCTGCGAAGATGCAAACTCGCAAGCACTTGAGCAGGAGCAAATGCGGATTAAAATCGCCCAATCCAGGAAGCGCCCCTCGTGCCGCGAACTCGACACGGACCGCCGAGGTGATCGACACGGCACCAGGCCGGCACGATAAAGCAATCGGTAACTGAAAGCGGCATTCTTGTGGACGGGAGTGATGAGGGCATCCCGTGTGGCGCAGACGAATGCCGCTGCGGATTTCGTGGAAGAATGAATCACTATGGAGAACTAGATGACCTCTGTTGGGAACGGCAATTTGAGAAATCCACTCCAAGGTCGGCGACTGCGACTGGGATTCGTCGGCGGCGGAAGAGGCGGGCTTGTCGGGCAATGGCACTTTGCTGGGGCGAGACTGTCCAACCACTGGGAAGTCGTTGCCGGAGCTCTATCATCAAATCCGGATAATGCTCATGCATCAGCCGCAGAATGGATGATTGCACCGAACGCTCGTATGGTGACTGGAACGAAATGGCAGACGCAGAAGCTGCGCGCGACGACGGTATAGAAGCAGTCTCAATCGTAACGCCGAACTGGACACACCATCGGATTGCGGCGGCCTTTCTCAAGGCTGGTATCGACGTCACACTGGACAAGCCCATGACCACGACGGTTGCCGACGCATGAGCTCGTGGAGCTTCAAAGAGCTACGGGTCGGGTCCTTGTCATGACTTACCCATATGCACCATGCGATGGTTCGTCAGGCGAAGCACATGATACGACACCGGGCCATCGGTTTAATACCGGCGGCGCCAACAAGCTCAACAGCTCGAAAGAGCGCAGTTTCCGGATCCAATAGGTAAACTACATTCTCCATTTTACTCTTCCCATGATGAAGCGGTCTAATGCCCGTCAGTTTCAAGGTATCTTTGGTGCACGTCAGGTGCTTGGCTATGCCGCATTCCGTGAGCTAAACAAAATCGATTGTTTGCATGCAACCGATCCGCGGTGTGGATGCGCCGCGAGTTCCTCGCCGCTCAGCAAAGGCGGACTTGGCCCTAGCGCCTCGGATCAGGGCCTAGCGACTCATCGTGTCTGATTTGCACCGCAGCCGCTGCCAGGGCTGCGTACTGCTTTCACGGCATCGCACGCTGAAACTGCGGTCGGATGTGTACCACCACTCCTGTCGCCGTTTCCGTGAGCGTCAGCACTGTGCGACAAATGGCCCTGAACTGCGGCAAGCGGTCTTCTATCTCGCGCCGCCTTCGTGCGCAATTATGTATCAGGCCAAACGCATCACACCGCCCTGATTGGCGGAACCGGCAAGGGCGAAAGGTAAGCGCTCATGAGACCACGAAGGGCCGCCGTCGGACTGCCGAATTCTTGGCTTCCAGGAGCAAATTGGGCTGATCGCTACGAAGTCCTAGTCTTGGCTGAGCGGATGACTGCGGTTGAGGCGGCATCGCGAGCGCTTGGAAGCGCACCCCACTGGGTGCTAAACCTTCTGAGTTTTCGAAACCGCCTCGTGCCCTTAGTTGGTCTTAGCCCAACTTCCGACACGAGGCATTCCGACCTGGTCGCCAGCCTCCCCCTGGTGCACAGCAGCGGCCGCCAAACAGTATTCGGCTATGATGACCACCACCTGCTCTTTCGCCTTATCGTGGAGGTCGGTGAAGGGCCGGCTAATAGCCAGATAATCGGCATGACCACCCTGGTGCGCTGCAGGAGTCTTGTGGGCTGGCTCTATCTTGCCGCTGCCATTCCGTTTCACAAGGCGATTATCCCGTCCTTGCTGACGGCGGTTGAACGACCGGACTAAATCACTTCACCGAGAAGTGAAAAGCTGGCGGCCGAGGAAATCGCGCAGCTTCATTGACGTTGGCCGGCGAGACGGCGATCTCCTCGACAAGGGCCGTATCGGCGTCGGCACCGACATGCGCTTTGAAGCCATGAACCGCAGGGCGGCCCTTGTGCTTGACCCAGTGGCCCTCACCATCATCCTCGCTGGCTGAGGCGATGATCGTTGCATCGACCAGCGTGCCGGTCTTGACCTGAATCGCCTGTGCCTTGAGCTGATCGGTTATCTGCTCGAACAGGACCTTATCCAAGCCATGCGCGACAAGGGTCCTGCGGAAACGAACAAAGGCGGTGCGCTCCGGCGTCGGCTCTGAGACCGAAAAGCCACAGAAGCGCCGAAACGAGGCGCGGTCGTCCAGGGCTTCGGCGAGCTTGACGTCGGACAGGTCGTACCAGACCGACAACAGCATCGCCCTGAACAACGCCCGCGGCGGCCAGGCAGGTTCGCCCTTGGCAGCACAGGAGATCATCCCGAGAGCGCCATCGATCGGTGCCCAGTCGATCAGTTTGACAAGCGCATCCAGCGAAGACGGTTTACCGCGTTCGAGGACAAAGCCGAACTTTTCCTGACCAATGCGCCGACGCCCCATCGCATCCCTCAATCCATTGTTCAGATCGATAGAATCACAGTCGTTCGCTTCGGTCCAGAAACCCGCGCACAGGTCTCATAAATGCAGGGCAACTGATATTCTACTCCTTCCTGATAAAGGTCTGGAAGATTGCATTCGCGTCAGCGCACCCGTCAACTTCGTCTTGGCCCCCTGACCATGCTGCTTAGCCTTTGTCATCCGCTGCGTGCGTTTGAGGAGATCTGCATGCTTG
>NZ_NWTH01000050.1:0-24350 GCF_002531555.1 Sinorhizobium sp. BJ1 | reverse complement strand
AAGCTTGAGAGATGATGTCTAAGTCATATTTCACCCTCTCTCGCGCCTTCACGGCGCACCATCCATGTCCACATGTATGATCTTGCGCGGCCGCTCGCTGCCTTCGTCGTTTGTCATCGCTTAGCTTCCATCAGGACCACCTATATCGGCCAGACATGGGAAGTGCGCGCCGCTTTTGTCACCCTCCGGCGTTTGCATGCGCTCGCAGCCCATGGCCATGCGCCGGCGATCACCGCGAAGGTCATGCTGGCGCCGAATGCTTTCACCAAACCAACAGCTTGCGCTCAAGCGCGCAGTGGCGATGACATGGCCGACAGATGAATTCAATGATCGGCTCACGGTGATCCCTCAGTCTCGGATTCGGATCATTCACAGGCTCCGGTCGCGACATGCGAAAAAATTCCTATTCCTGCCATCGAATTGAATCCGTTCGCGGATTTCTTCGATAGGTACTCTCGCTCAACTTCCGCGCGCCCGGTGCGCATTGACTCATTTTCGCTTTAAGAACAAATACAGAACATAATTCGCCATCTCAAGCCGAAAACGGGTTGCCGTAAAGGAGATCATGACCGCAGCCGTCGCCACTTCGAATCCCGTCCTCGACGAATTGCGCGAGAAAATCGCCAGCCTGGAAGGGGCAGGCTCACGCAAGCGAAGTGTTTTGCCGTTCGGGGTCCCGGAGGTCGATGCGCAGCTGCCGGGAGGTGGGCTCGCCTATGGCGCGCTGCACGAAGTGGCCGGCGGCGGAAACGGCGCGGTCGATGGTGCGGCGGCGGCACTCTTCATCGGCGGCATCGCTGCCCGCACCGCCGGCAAGGTGGTCTGGTGCCTGACGCGCTTCGATCTTTTCTTTCCGGCGCTTGCCCAGGTCGGGCTTCATCCGGATCGCGTCATCTTCGTCGAGTGCGACAAGGAAGAGACGGTGCTCGCAAGCTTTGAGGAGGCGCTGCGCTATGGCGGCCTCGGCGCCGTCGTCGCCGAGCTGGTGCGCCTGCCGATGACGGCATCGCGCCGGTTGCAGCTCGCGGCGGAAAAGTCCGGCACGCTGGGTCTGGTCATCCGCCGCTGGCGGCGCCAGACGGAAGCCTCCGACTTCGGCATGCCGACGGCCGCGGCGACCCGCTGGCGGATCTCGGTGCTGCCGTCCGAACCGCTGCCGGTGCCGGGCGTCGGTCGGGCGCGATGGCTGGCGGAACTGATGCGGGTCAGGGCAGGGGAGGGAGGCGAATTCATTATCGGAGCATGCGATGGCCAGGGTCGTATCTGTCTTTCTTCCGACACTGCCGACCGACCGGATCAGGCGGGCCGATCCTTCGCTCTCTCCTGACACGCCGCTGGTGGTGATCGCCAGGAGCGGCTCGAAGCGATGGATCGCGGCCGCCGATCGGGCAGCTCTCAAACTCGGTCTTCGCGTCGGCATGCCGGCCGCGAAGGCGCAGGCGCTGGTCCAAGGTCTCACGATGATCAATGCCGATCCGGTCGCCGACCTCGCTACGCTGGAGCGGCTGACACTCTGGGCCTTGTCGCAATACTCCCCCGTCGTCGCCATGGATCCGCCGGATGGCATCGTCATGGATACGGAAGGCGCCGATCATCTCCAGGGCGGCGAGGAACTGATGCTCTCCGGTCTCGTCAATCGCTTCCGCGGCCGAGGTCTTGCTGCCCATGCGGCGATCGCCGATACCTGGGGGGCCGCGCATGCGCTTGCCCGTGCCACCAGCTGTGAGACGGTTATTGTCGGCCGCGGCGAGACCGCCAAGGCTGTGAACCGGCTGCCGTTGTCATCGCTGCGACTGCCGGGTGAGACCGTTGCAAGTCTCCGCACGCTCGGCTTCGCCACTGTCGGCGAACTCGCCGCCACGCCGCGGGCGCCGCTGACGCTCCGCTTCGGTCCGGAGGTCGCACGGCGTCTCGACCAGATGTTCGGCCGCGTCGCTGAGCCGATCGACCCGATCCGCCCGGCCGATCTTGTTGAGGTCCAGAAATCCTTTGCCGAACCGATTGGTGCACCGGAAACGATCGAGAAATACGTGAGCCATCTGGTGCGCCAGCTCTGTCTGGAGCTCGAGAAGCGCGGGCTTGGCGTGCGGCGTGCCGACCTCATCGTCCACCGCGTCGACAACACCCTTCAGTCGCTCCGGGCCGGCACGGCCAAACCCGTCCGCGACATCGCCTGGCTCACAAAGCTCTTCCGCGATCGCATCGAGAGAATCGAACCTGGCTTTGGCATCGAAAAGCTCAGTCTTGCCGCCATCATCGCCGAGCCGCTCATCGAAACACAGTCGGCGTCATCGCTGATCGAGGAACAGGTAACCGATGTGACTCCGCTCATCGATGTACTCGGCAATCGCGGCGGACAGCGGATTTTCCGTGTCGCGCCGGTGGCAAGCGACGTTCCCGAGCGCAGTGTGCAGAGGATCGCCCCGACGGCCGACGAAGACGGCGCCACCTGGCCGATGCACTGGCCGAGGCCGCCACGGCTTTTAACGCGTCCAGAACTAATCGAGGTGATTGCACTCTTGCCTGATCATCCGCCGGTGTCCTTCACCTGGCGCGGCAAGCGGCGTCGCGTGAAGCGCGCCGACGGTCCGGAACGGATTTTTGGGGAGTGGTGGAGACGCAGCGCCGAATGGATCGCTGTGCGCGACTACTTCGTGATTGAGGATGACAGCGGTGAGCGCTTCTGGATTTTTCGATCCGGCGACGGCGTCGATGTGGAAACCGGATCGCACAAATGGTTCCTGCACGGGGTGTTTGCGTGATGCGTTACGCCGAGCTTCAGGTCACCACTCATTTCTCGTTCCTGAGGGGCGCAAGCTCGGCGGAGGAACTGTTTGCGACCGCAAAGCTGATGGGGATCGAAGCGCTCGGCGTCGTCGACCGCAACAGTCTTGCCGGCATCGTCCGGGCGCTGGAAGCATCGCGCGCCACCGGCCTCAGGCTCGTCGTCGGCTGCCGGCTCGATTTGGCTGATGGCATGTCGATCCTCGTTTATCCGACCGACCGCGCCGCCTATTCCCGGCTGACACGGCTTCTGACTCTCGGCAAGGGCAGGGGAGGAAAGGCGAACTGCATCCTGCATCTCGACGATGTGGCGCTCTATTCCGAAGGCCTGATCGGTATTCTGGTGCCGGACTTGGCCGATGAGACCTGTGCCGTGCAGCTCAGGAAGATGGCGGATGTCTTTGGCGACCGCGCCTATGTCTCGCTCTGCCTGCGCCGGCGCCCCAACGATCAACTGCGGCTTCATGAGCTGTCGAACCTGGCGATAAAGCACCGGGTGGAGACCGTCGTCACCAATGACGTGCTGTTTCACGAGCCCGGCCGCCGGCAGCTGCAGGATGTCGTCACCTGCATCCGCACCGGCACGACCATCGATGATGTCGGTTTCGAGCGCGAGCGGCACGCCGATCGTTATCTCAAGCCGCCGGAAGAAATGGCCCGTCTGTTTCCCCGCTACCCGGAGGCGCTGGCGCGAACGATGCAGATCGTCGAGCGTTGCAATTTCTCGCTCGAGGAGCTGGTCCATCAATATCCGGAAGAAGCGCTGATCCCGGGCATGACGGCGCAGCAATCACTAGAGCATTACACCTGGGAGGGCGTGAGGACGCGGTATCCCGAGGGGCTGCCCGCTCATGTCGAGAAGATCATCCGCCATGAGCTCGCTCTGATCGAGACAATGAAATACGCACCTTACTTCCTGACCGTCTTCTCGATCGTCCGCTATGCCCGATCGCAGGGCATTCTCTGCCAGGGCAGGGGATCGGCCGCAAATTCCGCCGTCTGCTATGTACTCGGCATCACCTCCATCGATCCTGAGACCAACGATCTCCTTTTTGAACGGTTCGTCAGCCAGGAGCGCGACGAGCCGCCCGACATAGATGTCGACTTCGAACACGAACGGCGCGAAGAGGTGATCCAGTGGATTTACAAGACCTATGGCCATGACAAGGCCGCACTCTGCTCGACGGTGACCCGCTATCGCGCCAAAGGCGCCATCCGCGATGTCGGCAAAGCGTTGGGCCTGCCCGAGGACCTGATCAAGGCATTATCATCGGGGATCTGGTCGTGGTCTGAAACCGTCGGTGAGAGCCAAGTGCGCGCCCTCGGTCTCAATCCGGAGGACTGTCGTCTCGCTCTGACGCTCAGGCTTGCCCAGCAGCTGATGGGAGCGCCGCGCCATCTCGGTCAGCACCCTGGTGGCTTCGTCCTCACCCATGACAGGCTCGATCATCTCGTGCCGATCGAACCGGCTGCGATGGCCGACCGCCAGGTGATCGAATGGGACAAGGATGACGTCGAAGCGCTCAAAATGATGAAGGTCGACGTGCTGGCGCTCGGCATGCTGACCTGTATGGCCAAGGCTTTCGCGCTGATTAGCGAGCATAAGCATCAGGATCTCGACCTAGCCACCATCCCGCAGGAGGATCCGGCGACCTATGCGATGATCCGCAAGGCCGATACGCTCGGCACCTTCCAGATCGAATCCCGCGCCCAGATGTCCATGCTGCCGCGCATGAAGCCGCGGACCTTCTACGATCTCGTCATCCAGGTGGCGATCGTCCGCCCCGGGCCGATCCAGGGCGACATGGTCCATCCCTATCTTCGCCGGCGCGAAGGCAAGGAGAAGGTCGAATATCCGACGCCGGAACTCGAGGCGGTGCTTCACAAGACACTCGGGGTGCCGCTGTTTCAGGAGTCGGCGATGAAGGTGGCGATGGTCTGTGCCGGGTTTACCGGTGGCGAAGCCGACCAGCTCCGCAAGTCCATGGCCACCTTCAAATTCACCGGCGGCGTCTCGAGGTTCAAGGACAAGCTCGTTTCCGGCATGATCCGGAACGGCTATTCGCCGGAATTCGCCGAAAAGACATTCGGTCAGCTCGAAGGTTTCGGCTCCTATGGCTTCCCGGAAAGCCATGCCGCTTCCTTCGCGCTGATCGCCTATGCCTCGAACTACGTGAAATGCCATTTCCCCGATGTTTTCTGCGCGGCGCTTCTGAACTCGCAGCCCATGGGCTTCTATGCTCCCGCGCAGATCGTCGCCGATGCCAGGAAGCATGGGGTGGAGGTCCGCCCGATCTGCATCAACCAGTCGCGCTGGGACTGCACGCTCGAGGCGATCGAAGGGACTGACCGCCATGCCGTTCGGCTCGGCATGCGGCTGGTGCGCGGATTGGCGACCGCTGACGCTGCGCGTATCGTCGCTGCCCGCGCCGGCGAGCCATTCGCATCCGTGGACGACATGTGGCGGCGGTCGGGAGTGCCGGTCGCGTCGCTCGTCGAGCTTGCCGAAGCCGATGCCTTCCTGCCGTCATTGCGTCTTGAGCGCCGTGATGCGCTTTGGGCGATCAAGGCGTTGCGTGATGAGCCGCTTCCACTGTTCACGGCCGCGGCGGTACGGGAGGCTCGGGCGATTGCCGAGCAGCGGGAGCCGGAAGTCGAGCTCAGGCAGATGAACGAGGGCCATAACGTCGTCGAGGACTATAGCCATACCGGACTGACGCTCCGGGAGCATCCCATGAGATTCCTGCGGGCCGATCTTGCGAAGCGTCGGATCGTGACCTGTGCCGAGGCGATGACGGCGCGCGACGGGCGATGGCTGATGGCCGCCGGCCTGGTGTTGGTGCGACAGCGGCCGGGTTCGGCAAAGGGCGTCATGTTCATCACCATCGAGGACGAGACCGGCATCGCCAATGTCGTCGTCTGGCCAAAGCTTTTCGAGCGATCGCGCCGGGTGGTGCTCGGCGCCAGCATGATGGCGATCAACGGCAGGATCCAGCGGGAAGGGGAGGTGGTCCACCTAGTCGCTCAGCAGCTGTTCGATCTCTCGGCCGATTTGTCGAGCCTTGCCGAGCGCGACGGGACATTCTGGCCGCCGACCGGCCGCGGCGATGAATTCGCGCATGGCTCTCCTGGGACTCCGGATTCCCGCGACCGGCCGCCGCCAGGGGTTCGGCCGCGGGATATGTTCGTGCCGGATCTTCATATCGATACGTTGAAGATCAAGAGCCGGAATTTTCAGTGATGTAGGTTTACGGCGAGTTTGCGGTTCGAGGCCGCTCACCCCGAATAAAGGCCGCCCGTAGAAGCACGTCGACACGGCACGAAGAACGCTGAGGTACGCCTAAAATTAGGTCCTCGAAAGTGCCTCGTGTAAAACAGGGCTCATCCTGATGCCGAATGCAAAGTGACAAACATAGAAGGGCAAACGTGAGGTTGATAACTCCGCGGATTCGCGCAAATTACGGATTTATTTGCAAATTTCTATAATTCTTACGGGTCGGCATCGTTTAGTTAACCCTAAATTATGCGGCGCTTACATAGCGTACCAGCGACTGCTGGTCGTCTCAAATTTACGACTGGAGACCCGCATGAAACGCCCCAGTATCAAGCAAGCCCTTATTCTCAAGCTCTCGATCATCAGCATTTTCACGATTGGTCTCTCTTATGTCTCGCTCAGCACCATCTGGACGCTTAGATCCAACGCCGAGCAGATCGGAAATTTCTGGATGGAGCGGCTGGTAACGGCGCGGGAGATTAAGGGCAACTTCCTCAATCTGAAACTCGTCTATGCGCAATACCTCCTCGACGGCACGGCAAAGGATGTCGTTTGGCATTTAATTATAAGAATGCGCCCGTTCCGGCAGGTCATGGCACTTAATTTGAGATTTTTCGGCGCGATTTTCGCCGCTTGACGCTCCAGGATCAGGAAATAACGCTCTGTAATATATGGTATTTTCCGCTGAGCATTGGCGGTAGATGTTAATCTTTTCCACGGCGACGAATCTCACATCAAGTGCCAAAACCGAACCCATAATCTCAGATTAAGTGCCCGATCTCAATTTAAGTGCCTGGCTATCTTGTTGAAATTACTGGATGCGGAGTCTTGCGATTAGATGCCAAACGACAAATCATCTCACCGTGGTCAAATGGGCAAACGGAAGGTCAGATCACACGCTTGAAGCTCATCAAGCGCCAGATGTACGGAAGAGCAAAGCTCGATTTGCTGCAAGCACGACTGATCGGCGCATCGTAGGAGCGGCACGTCAGCAAATGTGCGTCAGAGCCAAATCTCAGTGATAATTACCCGCAATCCCGGGTCAGCTCTCAGTGCAAATCAACACACCAAAGCCCTTCACCGCGTTTGGGAGGTAAAAAGAATGGAGGTCAGCGAGGCAGCTTATAATATCGACCTGCCGAACCGTCATGCCATACACGATCCCGCTGAGTGAGGGCATCCACCGCATCAGTTCAATTGCGCGAATGGCTGCATCGTACCCGTCCATGCAGCGGGTTTTCGGATTCATCGCCCTTGAAGTCCCGACGCTTAGGCGTCGTCCGATTCCTCCTGATAGTACTTTCATTATTAGACTTTTCGCCCTATTTTGAGACCGAATGAATGCCTGTTCCCTAACGAGTAACACGGATAGCCTCTGACTATGCTGAATAAAGACATGCTTACCGCTGATATTTCCAATGGGTCGTCGAAGCCGGTGCCGCTACAGAGACAGTCATCCGTTCGGCGTACGATGGAAATCGTCCTCGACACCTGGAACTTCCTCATTCTTCGGGAAGCGTATTTCGGGGTTCGTCGGTTCGACAAGTTCCAGCAGAGACTGGGTATTCCCCGGCAAACCTTGTCGTCGCGCTTGTCCGCACTTGTCGCAAACGAGATCATGAGCGTGGGACGGCGACCCAACGAGCCGGGGCAACAGTATTTCCTGACCGAACGAGGAAAGGATCTCTTTCCTACCATGCTGTCGTTGATGGAGTTCGGCGACAAATGGTTGACGGGCGGCAAGGAACCGCCCCTGCAACTGATACACAAGAGCTGCGGCTGCGCATGCCACCCCGTGACTGTATGCAGCGAGTGCCTGGAGCCGTTCACGGCACGAGAGGTTGCTCCCCGAGATGGGCCGGGCGCAGGCTACGCTCCGGTCGACACGCGTCCGACGTCTCGCCGGAGTTCCGATCCCACGCTTCTGGAGCGGGTGCGGCCATGCTCCGTTGCACGGACGCTTGGGATCATCGGCGACAGATGGAGCTTCCTGATCCTGCGGGAAGGCTGGTTTGGTGTCCGCCGTTTCGAGGAGATGCGGGAGAACCTTGGAATCGCCACGAACATCCTTGCCGATCGTCTCGCGCGCCTCGTGCAGGCGGAGGTGTTTCGCAAGGTTCCCTATGGTTCAAGCGAACGGTTCGAGTATCGCTTCACCGAAATGGGGCTCGATCTCTATAAGCCGATGCTGGTGATGATGGCCTGGGGAGACCGCTGGCTTGCGGAGGGCAAACCTCCGATGCGCCTGCGACACAAGACCTGCGGGCAGGACTTTTCGGCGATCGTCGTTTGCTCCGAATGCAGGAAGCAGATTACGGTGAAGGATACAGACTACATTCTGCGCTATCCTTTCAATCTGTGACGGCAGCGGCCGGATCGCGACGCGCCTGCAGCATCCGGAATATCCGCTCCGGTGTGACGGGAAGCGTTTCCACCGAGACACTGAGGTGGGAAAGCGCGTCGGATACGGCGTTTGCGATCGTCGCCGGCGCGCCGATCGTGCCGCCTTCGCCCATGCCGCGGAACCCCCCTAAATTGTTGGGCAAATCCGCCTCAATATGCACGATGCCGATATTGGGCACATTGGTCGCCACCGGAACGAGGTAGTCCGCAAGGCTCGCCGCGACGGTCTGGCCCTGGTCGTCGTGCACGATCTCCTCCAGAAGAGCCGCGCCGATGCCCTGCGCTACCGCGCCCTGCACCTGGCCATCGACGATCATCGGATTGATGATCTTGCCGCAATCCTCAGCCACCACGTAACGCAGGACCTTGACGCCGTAGGTCTCCGGATCGACCTCGACCATGGCGAGGTGGGTGGAGGAACAGGCGGTGCCGAGATAGGGATCATAGGTCTCCGATGCGGCAAGATCCTCGCGCTGATCGCGCGGAATGCGCCCCATCTGCGAATAGACGGCCGATGCGATCTCCTTAAGCGTCATCGTGCAGTTTGAGTTTCGGCTGGTGACGATGCCGTCATGCATGTCGAGGTCGTCGATGCTCTGCTCCATCAGATAGGCGGCCGCGCGCAAGACCTTGCCCTTGACGACGCGTGCGGCAAGGGTTGCCGCGCCACCGCCGAGAACGGCCGAGCGGCTGGCATAGGTGCCGCTGGACATCGGCACCAGCGCGCTGTCGCCATGCTTGACCTCGATATCCTCGAGCTTGCAGCCGAGTTCGTCGACAATCACCTGGGCAAGGGTGGTCTCAAGACCCTGTCCGTGCGAGGCGATGCCGAAGGCGGCGGTGATCGCACCCGTCGCATCGATCTCGATTTTCGAGGTTTCCGTGCCGGTGTTGATGGGCATGCCGGGAGCGACGGAGATGCGCGAGCCGATGCCGGTCAGTTCCGCATAGCTTGCAAGACCGATACCGACCCAGCGTCCATTCCGCCGTGCCTCATCCCTTTCGAGCAGGAGGTTGGGATAATCGACGTTCGCGCAGGCGCCTGCCAGGCACTCCTGAAACGCCGACTTGTCCCAGATGATGCCGGAGGCGGTCCGATAGGGGAACTCATCGGCGTTGACGAGGTTCTTACGGCGAAACGCGACCGGGTCCATACCCAGCTTGCGCGCCGCCATTTCGATCAAGCGTTCCATCGCGAATGTCGAGGATGGCCGGCCGACGCCGCGATAGGGTCCGGTAGGCGGCTTGGGGGTAAGAACACCTCGGATACGGCCCCGGTAATGCTCCATCCTGTAAGGGCCGGGCAGGAAACTCACCACCTGCACGGTTTCGAGGGCAGCGGTCCAGGGATAGATCGAATAGGCGCCGACATCGCCGATGACGTCGGCCCTGAGCCCGATGAGCATCCCGTCCTCCGTGACGGCGAGTTCGGCTTCTATCAGCTCATCGAACGCCTGGCTGGTCGCGGATAGGTCTTCCAGGCGATCGCTGACAAACTTCACCGGGCGCTTGAGCTTGCGAGCAAGGGCGCAGACAAGGATCTCCTCTCCGTACAATGACCCCTTCCCGCCAAAACTGCCGCCGACATCCGGCGCGACGACCCGCAGGCGCGTGCCGGGCAAGTCGAGGCATCCGGACAGGACATCCCGGATGACGCCGGGGATATTCGACGAGGTATAAAGCGTCAGCGCCTGCTTTCGCGCATCCCATTCGGCAAGGTAGGATCGGTTTTCCATCGCGACGGCCGTCTTGCGCGTCATCCGGAACCGGCCCTTGACGGTCACGGCGGCGCTCTCGAATGCGGCATCGACATCGCCGCGCTTGAATTCCCGCCGGATGATCGTGTTCGTGCCGGCTTCCTCGTGGAGCAGCGGGGCGTCGTCCTTGACCGCGTCGACCTGCCGGATCGCGAAGGGTAAGGGTTCGTAGTCGATGGTGATATGCTCCAGCGCGTCCTCGGCAGCGTAGCGGCTTTCCGCGACGACGGCGACGACGGGTTCACCGACATAGCGCACCTTGTTGCGCGCCAGTGGCCAGATGGGCGTGGCGTAATAGTCGGGCATGCGGGAGGTGGGGATCGCCGGCCTGACCTCGTTTTCCAGATCCGTTGCGTCGTAGATGGCGATGACCCCGGGAACGGAGAATGCCTCGCCGACATCGATGTTGAGGATGCGGGCATGCGGCTGGTCGGAGCGGCGCAGCGCGACATGCATCATTCCGGCCGGCGCCATGTCGTCGACATATTGGCCTACGCCTGCAAGCAGCCGCGGGTCTTCGGTGCGCTTCACCCGTTTGCCGACAAGCTTGGGGCGGAGTTCGACGGAATGGTCGTGCAGGCTCATTCGTAAAACTCCCCGCCCTTCCGCAGGGCCCGCCACTGCGCCTCGTCATGTCCGGAGACGATGGTCGCGCCCTTGTCGCGGAAGACCTTCAAGCGCGCGAGCGCCGCCGCGGCGAGCTCCATGTTCCAGGTGTTCCGCGGCGCGACACCGGCATCGATATTGGCCTGAAGGGGCGCGGCATCGGAGGCGAGGACGAAGGTGCCGCTGTCCCGCAGCGATACGTGCGCGACAGTCATGCCGGGCGTATGGCCGGGCATGGGAAGGAGGACGATGTGCCCGTCACCGAAGACGTCGTGCTCCGCGCCGAAGGTCTGAAAGCCTTGCGGCTGGTCCCATTCCGGCTTCAGATAGCCCTGGTTCTCGGCGGCGTCGGCTTTCGCCGCCGCGACTTCCGCCTCATGGCACAGGATCGTCGCGCGGCCAAAATACTGGTTGCACCCGCAATGGTCGGGATGCAGGTGCGAGCAGATCACGACGTCGATGTCGCCAGCCTCAAGGCCGAGCGCTGCCAGCTGCCGGACAACCGTCTGCTCCGGATCGAATATCGGCGTCATCACCTTGGCCAACCCGCCCCAGCGGGCTTGCGGATCGGTGGCGGCCTCAGGGTTGCAGCCAGTGTCGAAAAGCGCGTTGCCTTGGCGGTGCCGAATCAGGGTTGCGTGGACCGGCAGTTCGATCGTCTCCTCCTTCGCCACACCGGGAACGAAGACGGATCGGCGCATGCGCAGCCGCCCGCCGGCAAGAAAATGCATCTTCATGTCAGAGGTCCTCTTTCCCTCGCCAGTTCCCGGACGGCGTTGACGATGTGTTCGTAGCCTGTGCAGCGACAGATATTGCCGGACAGCGCCTCGCGGATCTGCTCGTCGCTTTCGAGGGGGTGGTGGCGTAGCATGTCGGTGATCGCCATGATGAAGCCGGGCGTGCAGAAGCCGCATTGCAGGGCGTGGTGCTGGCGGAACGCTTCCTGGATCCGGCCGAGCTGATCGACGCTCCCCTGTCCCTCCACCGTCTCGATCTCCACGCCTTCGGCCTGGACGGCGAGCGTCAGACAGGACCTTGCGCTCCGGCCGTCGAGAAGGACGGTGCATGCACCGCAGACACCGTGCTCGCAGCCGACATGCGTTCCCGTGAGGCCAAGCTCGTGGCGCAGGAAATCGCTGAGCAGCATGCGCGGTTCGATGGTCGCGGTGTGGACCACGCCGTTCACGCTGACGCTGAGGGTGATCTTCTTTTCAGGCATCTGGGCCGTCCTTGCGAAAGGTTGCCCGCTTCCAGGCATCGCGCAGTGCACGCCGCGCAAGTACACCGGCAAGGTGTCTGCGATAGTCGGCGGACGCGTGGATATCCGTATTGGGTTGGAGGAGCCCCTTCAGCGCCTCCGACACGTCCTGCAACAGCGTCTCCGAGATCGCCTGGCCCTCGACGAGCGTTTCGATGTCCGGCAGGCGCAACGGCGTCTCGCCGACGCCCATCATGCCGAAACGGACGTCGCATGCGACGCCGTCGACGATGCGCATCGTGGTCGCCACGCAGGCGAGGGCAAAATCGCCGTGCCGCCTGGAGAATTCCTCGAAGCCCCAGCCCGTCTCGGGCGGCAGCGTGTCAATGTCGATCCAGGTGACGAACTCGTCCGGTTCGAGCGACGTCATCAGCGAGCCGACGAAGAATTCCGAGGCGGCGATCTGCCGCTCTCCCCGGACCGAGAGGGCGGCAATCGTCCCGTCGAGGAGAAGCGTCATCATCGGCATTTCCGCTGCCGGGTCCGCATGACAGACGCTGCCGCAGAAGGTACCGCGATTGCGCACCGTCAGATGCGCCACGTGATGCATGGCGTCGTGCAGGATCGGGATGTGCCGGTGCACGAGCGCATCCGTCGCGGTCATGCGGTGCCGCACCGTGGCCCCGATGCGCAGCCGTTCACCGTGCTTTTCGATGCGATCGAGGCCGGCAATGCGGTTGATGTCGATCAGGATCGTGGGCTTCACCAGACGGAAGTTGATCATCGGCATAAGGCTCTGGCCGCCCGCGATTATCTTGCCGTCGCCGTTCGCAGCGGCGAGGGCCTCGGCAGCCTCGGCTGCCGATGTCGCGGCGAGGTATTCGAAGGGGGCCGGTTTCATTTCGCCGCCGTCGATAGGAAAGTCGCTTTCCGGCATCGTACGGCCGTGCGCGCCAGAGTGTTCCGATATATCGCGGAAAGCCTTGTCATCGCGGCTTCCTCCCAGCCTCGCCAATCCCATGGCGCAGTTTCAAAATTAACTTGCATTATTAGACTTAAAATAGGATTGTCAAGCGATACCAGAGCCCCGGGAAAGGGGAGATTTTTCGATTGGGACGAGGAGGATATTCCATGGACATGACTGGCCAGCAGCACATTCCCGCGAGCAAAGAGGAGGTGTGGAGCGCCCTGAACGATGCCGACGTGCTGAAAGTCTGTATCCCCGGATGCCAGGAGCTAACGAAGTCTTCCGAGACCGAAATGTCGGCTGTTGCCGTCATGAAGGTGGGTCCCGTGAAGGCCCGGTTCCAGGGTGCCGTGACGCTGTCGGACCTCGATCCGCCGAACGGCTATCGGATCACCGGCGAAGGGCAGGGCGGCGTCGCCGGATTCGCAAAGGGAGTGGCGGTCGTTCGTCTGGAAACGGTCGAGGATGGAACCGTCCTGCATTATACCGTCGATGCCCAGATCGGCGGCAAGCTGTCACAGCTTGGCGGGCGGCTTATCGATGCAACCGCAAAACAAATGTCGGGGCAGTTTTTCAAGCGGTTTGCCGAAGAGATCCACGCCCGCCAAGGTGCCGGACAGTCATCCGCGGGTGATGCCCTCGCGCAACCCGGCCCAGTAAGGCAGTCGGTCGCCGTCGCGTCGTCCAGCGAGAATGCTTCCGCCTTGCCGCGTGCGCGCGCCGTGCAAGTTTCCGCGTCGCCCACGGGCACTTCGCTCAGCCTGCCGGTTCTCGCGGCTGTTGTCTTCGCCGCCGTGGTGGTGGCGACGTGGGCGCTCCATGGGGGCTTGCTGCCGAGCCTTGCGCCGCCGGCGGACGGTCCGGCGCGCATTTCGCCGGATTTGGCGAGCATTGTTCAGCTCATCATGGCCGCAGCCATCGGCTACCTGTTCGGGTCTCGTGCAAGGCGCGCCGGCTGACATCAAAAACCGGGGCCGAAAACCGGCCCCGGTGAAGATCGCTTGCATACGAAGACTTAAGCCAAGGTTTTCGAACGCTCGAGCAGGGCCTTCAGTTCACCGAACACACCCCGCCTGAACATCATCACGCATACGACGAAGAACAGGCCGATGATGAAGGTGATCGGCAGGCCGCTGGTCGACAGAAAATGCTCCAGCCCGACGACGATGCTGGCGCCGACGATCGGGCCGATCAGCGTGCCCATTCCGCCGAGAAGGGTCATGAGAATGACTTCGCCAGACATGTGCCAGGTAACGTCCACAAGCGAGGCGAGCTGGAACGCAATCGCCTTCAGCGCGCCGGCGAAGCCTGAAAGCGCGGCAGAGAGCGTGAAGGCGATCAGCTTGTAGCGTTCCGGCTTGAGGCCCAGCGAGGTGACGCGGGTTTCATTTTCGCGAATGGCCGAGAGGATATGGCCGAAGGGCGAGTTGACGGTCCTCCAGATGATCACAAGGCCAAGAATCGTTCCGCCGAGGACGGTGTAATACATGGCGGTGATGTCGCGGAGATCGATGAGCCCGAGAAGATATCCCCGCGGCACGGCCTGAATGCCGTCCTCCCCGCCGGTGAAGGGCATCTGCACCGCCATAAAATAGACCATCTGCGCGAGGGCGAGCGTAATCATCGCGAAGTAGATGCCATGGCGGCGGATGGCCAGCGTGCCGAAGGCAAGGCCGAGAAGCGCCGCAAAGGCCGTTCCCGCAAGCACGGCGAGTTCAAAGGGAAGCTGCCAGACCTTGGCGGCGTGGGCGGTGATGTAGGCCGCGCCGCCAAAGAAGGCCGCGTGACCGAACGACAGGAGCCCTGCATATCCGAGAACGAGGTTGAACGCCGCCGCGAAGAGCGCGAAACAGAGGATCTTGATGAGGAACAGCGGATAGATCGCCAGCGGCGCGCATATCATCAGCAGGGCCACAAGGGCGAGAAGAAGACCTCCGGTCGTCCGGTGCCGGCGCGTGCGCGGGGCCTCGAGGGAAGAAACCATAAGTGTACTGTTCATGATCAAGCCTCGCGGGAGAACAGGCCGGATGGCCGGATGAGAATGACAAGGACCATCACCACGAAAACCGCTATGGAGGATGCCGCAGGATAGAATGTCTTCGTCAGCCCCTCGATGATGCCCAGTGCCAGGGCGGTGACGATTGCGCCGCCGATCGATCCCATGCCGCCGATGACGACCACCGCGAAGACTACGATGATGACGCTGGACCCCATGCCGGGGCTGACCTGATAGAGCGGCGCGGCCAGTGCGCCTGCAAAGCCGGCAAGGCCCACGCAGAAGGCGTAGGTCGCAGTCAGCATGAACGGGACATTGATTCCGAATGCCTGGACCAGGCCCGGATTTTCCGTCGCAGCCCGCAGGTAGGCGCCGAGCTTGGTCCGCTCAATCGCCAGCCATGTGGCGATGCAGACTGCGAGAGAGGCGACGATCACCCAGGCGCGATACATCGGCAGGAACATGAAGCCGAGATTGATGCCGCCCGTCAGCGACGGGGGTATCGGATAAGGCTTGCCGGCGGCGCCGTAGACATGCCGGAAGAGCCCTTCGAGCATCAAGGCGATGCCGAATGTGAGAAGCAGGCTGTAGAGGTGGTCGACCCTGTAGAGGCGCTTGAGAAATAACCGCTCCACGACGGCGCCCAGCGCCCCGACCATCAGGGGTGCGGCGATGAGTGTTTCCCAATAGCCGATACCGAGGGCCGACAGCAGCAGCCAGGCGGCGAACCCGCCGAGCATGTAGAAGGCGCCATGGGCGAAGTTGATCACGTTCAGCATGCCGAAGATAATGGCGAGGCCGAGGCTTAGGAGAGCGTAGAAGGAGCCGTTGATCAAGCCGAGCAGCAGTTGCCCGAGTAAAACGACAATGGGAACCCCGAAGATATCGGTCATCGGTTTCTACCTATCTGAAAGGAGCGAGTCATGGATCAGACTCCGAGATATCTGTTCAGCCGGTCCATGTTGGCGTCCAGTGCGTTGTTGGAGATTTCATCGACGACCGTTCCTTGGTCGAGCACGTAGTGGCGATCCGCGATGGATGCCGCAAAACGAAGGTTCTGCTCAACCAGAATGATCGTCATGCCGCGGTCCTTGAGGATGCGCAGGGCCGCGCCGATCTCTTCGATGATCACGGGGGCGATGCCTTCGGTCGGCTCGTCGAGCAGGATGAAATCGGCGCCCGTCCGGAGAATCCGCCCGATGGCCAGCATCTGCTGTTCGCCGCCGGACAGGCGGGTTCCCGATGTGCTGTCCCGCCCTTTCAGGTTCGGAAAGAGGCCGTATATTTCGTCGACCGCCATGCCGTTCGCCTGCCATGCCGGCGGAAACAGGAGATTTTCCAGCACAGTGAGCGAGGAGAAGATGCCGCGTTCTTCCGGCACATAGCCGATGCCGAGGCGCGCAACCTTATGCGGCGCGACCTTCAGGAGGTCGGCGCCCTTGTAGATGCAGGCGCCGCGTCTCTTGCCAACGACGCCGATGAGGCTGCGTAAAGTCGTCGTCTTGCCGGCGCCGTTGCGGCCGATGAGCGTCACGACTTCGCCCTTTCGCACATCGAAGTCGATACCATGCAGCACATGGCTTTCGCCATACCAAGCCTCCAGTCCCTTGACGTCGAGGAGGGGAGCCTCAGCCATGGCTGCCTCCCATATATGCCTTGCGGACTTCGCTGTCGGCGGAAACATCGGCATAGCTTCCTTCCGCGATGACCTCTCCGCGGCGCAGCACCGTGATCCGGTCCGACAGGTCGGAGACGACGCCGAGATTGTGCTCGACCATCAGTACCGTTCGCCCCTTTCCGACGCTGCGGATCAGGGCGGCCGTCCGGCCGATATCCTCCGTGCCCATTCCCGCCATCGGCTCGTCGAGAAGCAGGACTTCGGGGTCGAGCGCCAATGTGGTGGCCAGTTCAAGGGCCCGCTTTCGCCCGTAGGACAGCTCGGCGGCTTTCGTCTGCGCCCGGTCGGCAAGGCCGACGCTGTCGAGCAGCCTGGTCGCTTCCTCGTTGAAGCGGCGGAGCGTCTCGTTCGATTTCCAGAATGCGAATGTTTCTTTCGCGCGTGCCTGCAGAGCGACCCGGACATTCTCATGCGCGCTGAGATGCGGGAACACAGATGAAATCTGAAACGACCGCACGAGGCCCAGGCGCGCGATGTCGGCGGGCGCCATTTGCGTTATGTCGCGATCCTTGAACAGGATCTGTCCGCTGCTCGGCGACAGGAATTTGGTCAAGAGATTGAACAGAGTGCTCTTGCCGGCGCCGTTCGGCCCGATCAGGGCGTGGATCGTGCCGGCACGAATCTTCAGGTCGACATTCTTGACGGCAATGAAGCCGCTGAACGAGCGCGTCAATGCACGCGCTTCGATGATGGGTGCGCTATCCGGCACGGTTCCTCCTCTGCCGACTTAGTTTTCCCAGGGGGCCGCATCAACCGGCCCGCCTCCCATTGTCAATGTCGGCACGGTCAGAAAAACACATAAAGTCTAATAATGCAAGCTTGCGCTTTGCGACGAAACCTGCTTACCTTGCTGCATATCGCCTGTTGCTGAGCACCAAATGCAGCTACCGGCTTCATTTAAGTATGATAACGCAAGTTCAACATCGAGCACCTGGGAGGAGTTCAGGTGCCGAATTCGGGAGGAAGAGCGATGAAAAATAAGCTTATGCTGTTGTCCTGCGTCGCGGCCGTCGGTGCCATGAGCATGTCTGCCGGGGCGCAGGATGCCGCACCTGTTCGCATCGGCGTGCTGACCGATGTCAGTGGTCAGTTCTCTCACGAGGCGGGCGAGGGGGCGATTACCGCCGTGAAGATGGCGGTCGAGGATTTCGGCGGCAAGGTTCTCGACCGGCCGCTCGAAGTTGTCGTGGCCGACCACCAAAACAAGCCGGAGGTGGCGGTGTCCACGGCGCGCGAGTGGTATGAATCGCAAGGCGTGACGATGATCAACAACCTGATCAATTCCGGCATCGCGCTGGCTGTCACGCAGGTCGCCAAGGACGAGGACAGGATCGCGATCGTCAACGGCTCCGGCTCGTCCCGCCTGACGAACGACGGCTGCACGCCGAACAGCATCCACTATTCCTACGACACCTACGCGCTTGCGAACGGGACCGCCAACCAGCTGATCTTGCAGGGCATGAAGAACTGGTTCTTCCTGACAGCCGATTACGCATTCGGCCATGCGCTGGAGGCCGATGCGACAGAGATCGTCAAGGACAATGGCGGCGAGGTCTCCGGCTCCGTGCGCTATCCAATCGAGACTTCCGACCACAGCGCCTTCATGCTGCAGGCGCAGGCTTCGCCGGCGCAGGTCGTCGCCATGGCGGGCTCTGGCACGACCTTCATCAATGCGGTGAAGTCCGCGGCCGAGTTCGGTCTTGCCGCATCCGGCAAAACGGTTGCGGGCTTGCTCGTCTGGGATACCGACGTTCATTCGCTCGGCCTCGAGACCGCGCAGGGCATGATCCTGACGAATGCCTTCTACTGGGATCGCGATGATGCGACGCGGGCGTTCTCTAAGCGCTTCGAAGAGCGCGTCGGCCGCCCGCCGCATATGGGCGATGCGGGGGATTACTCTTCGACCATGCACTATCTGAAGGCCGTTGATGCCGCCGGCACGACCGATGCCCAGAAAGTCATGGCAAAGATGCGCGAAACGCCGATCAACGACTTCTTCGCCAAGAACGGCAAGATCCGCGAGGATGGCCGGATGGTGCACGACATGTACGTCTATCAGGTCAAAACGCCGGCCGAATCCACGGGTGAGTGGGACATTCTGAAGCTCGTCACCACCATATCAGGCGACAACGCTTTCCGTCCGCTTTCGGAAAGCCAGTGCCCGCTCGTGAAGAACTGACTCAACGGCGCCCGGCGACGGACCCGGGCGCCTCTTCGTGCAAGGGACTGGACTGCGCGTATCACCATCTGAACGGCAGTCCGAGGGCAGGCGAATGAGCGATATTCTCGTTGAAAACACGGATGGGGTTGCGGTGGTTACATTGAGCCGCCCCGGGCACAGGAATGCCGTTACCTATGCGATGTGGCGGCAGCTCGCGGAGCTGTTCCGCGCCTTCGACCGGGACCGGTCGGTTCGGTCTATCATCCTGACGGGGGCCGGCGGTGACTTTTCGGCTGGCGCGGACATCAGCGAGTTTGACGTGGTTCGCGGCGGGCTCGAGGACAGCAAATCCTATGAGTTGGCGGTCGATGCCGCAGGGGATGCGATCTACCAGGTGTCCAAGCCGACGATCGCCGCCCTGCGGGGATATTGCCTCGGCGGCGCGGCGCATCTGGCCATGTCATGCGATTTCCGCGTTGCTGAGAACAATGCGGTCTTCGGAATTCCTGCTGCCCGATTGTCGATCGTCTATGGCGTCTCCGCGACCCGCAAACTTTACGCGCTCGTGGGTGTGACGCAAGCGAAGCGCATCCTCTTCTCGGCCAGTCGCTTCGATGCTGGGCAGGCTCTCGAAATGGGCTTCATCGATCAGGTTGCGGAGAATGCTCTTGCTGCCGCGCATTACCGGGCCGCGGAGCTGGCTGAAAACGCACCCCTCACGATTGCGGGCGCGAAGTTCATTCTCAACGGCTGCGCACGCGGGGCGCTGGATCACGCCGCGGCTGGCAGGCTGATCGACGAGGCCAGCGCGAGCGAGGACTACATCGAAGGTCGGCAGGCTTTCAAAGACAGGCGTCCGCCCCGGTTTCTGGGGAAGTGACCCGACTGCGGCCCCATGGAAGGGGCCGCAATAGATCGCGCTGCGCTGCAGCCGTCAGACCTATCAAGGAGATCGTGAAATGCAGACCAATCTGAATGGCAAGGTGGCGCTGGTGACCGGCGGCGGAAGAGATGTCGGCGGAGATATCGCCCGGTCTCTCGCGGCGGAAGGCGCCATCGTTGCAGTGAATTACAGCCGTTCGCAGGCCGAGGCGGATTCGGTGGTTGCCTCGATCGAAGCAGCGGGCGGAAAGGCCAAGGCCTACAAGGCCGATATCGGTGAAAACGATCAGGTCAAGGCGATGATCGCCGCCGTCAAAGCGGATTTTGGAACCATTGATGTGCTGGTCAATAACGCCGGATATGTCAAATATCAGCGGTTCGTCGACTCGACCCCTGAAGAATGGAAGAAGCAGATCGACGTATGCCTCTACGGCGCGATCAATTGCTGCCACGCCGTTGCGCCGCTGATGATCGAGCAGAACTTCGGCCGCATCATCAACCTTGTTGGTGACAGCTCCCGTATTGGCGAAGCCAATCTCGCACTGGCCGCGGCCGCGCGTGGCGGCACGATCGCGCTCGGCAAATCGCTGGCCCGTGAATTCGGCCGAAATAACATCACGGTCAACTCGGTATCGCTCGGCCTGATCGAGACGTCCCATTCCGATCCAGAGTTTCTCGAGAAGAACCGTGAGAAGATCGTGAAGGCCTATCCTTTGCGCCGCATCGGCAGGCCCGATGACGTGGCGCCGATGGTGACCTTCCTGGCGTCCGAGGCATCGTCCTGGGTGACAGGCCAGGTCATCAGTGTCAACGGCGGTTTCTGCATGGTCTAACCGGAGGAGCGGGAGGATAACATGATACACTTCGAGCTTATCGCGCCGGTTGGAGCAATCCTTCGACGGAATGCGCGCCTGTATCCCGGGAAAATGGCCTTCGAGGACAGGAGGCGGTCAGTTTCCTATGACGCCCTGGACCGGGAGACAGAGGACCTCGCGTCCCGCCTCGTTGCGCTGGGTCTCAGGAAAGGCCAGGCCGTCGCGATCTTTCTGCCGAACTCAGTAAATTGGGTCGTCGCTTGCCTTGCCGTCGTGCGGGCGGGCGGAACCGCCGTTCCGGTGAGCATCGAGGCGACCGAGGCCGAAATCGCCTACCGAATCAGCGATGCGGAATGCGTTTTCCTGATCATGCCGCCGGAAAAGCAGCCTCTCGTGGACACGTTGCTGCAGCGCTCCGAGAAACCGCCCGTCGTGATTGCTGTGAACGAGGAGATCGGCTTTGACGCGTCGGGGCAGACGGCTGCATTCGAGGATGATCAGGATATCGATCGCCCGGCATTCATCGTCTACACATCCGGCACGACAGGCCAGCCCAAGGGCGTCCTGCTATCGATGCGCTCCATGCTCTGGGTGACGGCGGCGTGCTGGGCGCCGATCGCGGGGTTGAACGAGAATGACATCGTTCTCAACACCCTACCTCTCTACCACTCCTATGCTCTGAATATCGCGGTTCTCTCCATCATCGCGACGGGCGCGAGCGAATACATCATGGAGAAGTTCTCGACCTCTCAGGCGACGGAACTTCTTCGGACAGGTCGCTTCACCTTCATGCCCGGGGTTCCGACGGTCTTCCACTATTTCCTGTCGGCCTGCCAGGTCAGCGGAGAAAGGCTGCTTTCGTCCGTCCGCCTTTGCGTCTCCGCTGGGGCGATCATGCCGGGAACGCTGAACAGCGACTTTGAAGCGTTTTTCGACGTTCCGCTTCTGGATGGTTACGGTATCACCGAAACATCGACGATGGTGACCATGAACTGGCCTGGGAAATGGCGTGTTCCTGGTTCCTGTGGGCTACCGGTTCCGGGCCTCACGGTCCGCCTGGTGGATCCGAGAACGGGTCTCGACGTGCCGGTGGGCGTCGAGGGCGAATTGATCTGCAAAGGACCGAACCTGATGCAGGGCTACCATAACAAGCCGCTGGAGACCGAAAAAGCCGTCGTCGACGGATGGTATCATACCGGCGATCTAGCGAAGTCCGACCTCAACGGCTTCCTCACGATCACCGGCCGCCTCAAGGAACTGATCATCCGCGGCGGGCAGAATATCGCACCAGCGGAGGTCGAGGAGGCGATCCTCCTGTTGCACGACACAGTCATGGACTGCGCGGTGGTCGGGATGCCTCACAGCATGCTGGGAGAGGTCCCCGTCGCCTGCATCGTCGTCAAGGAAGGGCAGGCCTTCGACCAGGAGGATCTGATGCGGCACTGCAAGGCGCGTCTCTCTGCCTACAAAGTTCCTGACCGCGTCTATGTCGTGGCTGAGATCCCGCGCACGGGATCGGGAAAAATCCTGCGGGTCAAACTTCGCGAAAGCCTCCCTGCGGCGTGACGCGGGAAAGGCACAGGAGAAAATCATGAATCCCTTTGTGTTCAGTACGACAGGCCACCTCGTCTTCCGTCCCGGCGCGGCGGCGCAGATTGGCGGACTCCTCGATCCCAGGTTTGGCGAGCGCATCCTGTTCGTCACCGATGGCGGTCTTAGAAAGCTTGGCCTGTGCGACCCCGCGCTCGCCTCCCTCTCGGGATCGGGTATTGCGGTCACCGTATTCGACGCGGTCGAGGCCGACCCGTCGCTGACGACGGTAGAGGCCGCAATCGAGGTGGCGAAAACCGCGGGTGTGACAGGCGTGATCGGCTTCGGCGGCGGTTCCTCGCTGGATGTAGCGAAGGTCGTGGCGCTTCTCTGCGGTTCGGGCGAAGATATCGATGGCGCATGGGGCGTCGGCAACGCCAAGGGACCTCGGCTGCCGTTGGCGCTCGTGCCCACGACGGCGGGAACGGGTTCGGAGGTGACGCCGGTCTCGATCATTACGGTGGGTGGTGATGAGAAACGCGGCATTTCATCGCCGATCATCCTGCCTGACGTTGCGATCCTCGATGCGGACCTGACGCTCGGCCTTCCGCCGTCGACCACTGCCGCCACCGGCATCGACGCGATGGTGCATGCCATCGAAGCTTATGCTTCCAGAAGCGCGAACAACAATCCGCTCTCCAGGATGCTGGCCCGGCAAGCGCTCCAGTTGCTGGGCGCGAATATCGAGAAGGCTGTGTTTGAAGGGGAGGATCGGGCGGCGCGGGGCGCGATGCTCCTCGGGTCCATGCTGGCGGGCCAGGCCTTCGCCAATTCGCCGGTCGCCGCCGTGCATGCGCTCGCCTATCCGATCGGCGGGACCTTCCATATTCCGCACGGGCTTTCCAACGCGCTCGTGCTTCCGCATGTCTTGCGCTTCAATGCGCCGGTGGCCGCCTCCGTCTACGCCGAAATCGCCGCTGATGCCTTTCCGGATCTCGCGTGCGAACAGGACGCCGGGCAGTGTTGCGCGGCCTTTATCGAGCGTCTAGCCGAACTGTCGACGAGGCTCGGGCTGCAGCCTCGGTTGCGGGACGTGGGCATCGGCGATGAGCACCTCGCCGGAATGGCGGGGGACGCGATGAAGCAGACCAGGCTCCTCGTGAACAATCCCCGGGATGTGAACGAGGCGGACGCCCTCTCTATCTACAAGGCGGCTTGGTGATGATGGAACGCGAGGGACCCGGCAAGCGCTCCGACTACGAGGTGTTTCGGACGATTGGAACGCGCTGGTCGGACAATGACACATACGGGCATATGAACAATGTCATCCATTACAGCCTGTTTGATACGGCGGTGAATGGCTTCCTCATCGAAAGCGGCGTGCTGGACATCAAGGGTGGAGCGGAGATCTTCCTCGTTGTCGAAACAGGGTGCCGCTACTACGCGGAAATGACCTTCCCGGACGTGGTCACGGCTGGAATCCGCGTTGCGAAACTCGGAAATTCGTCCGTCCGGTATGAAATCGGGCTCTTTCGCAACGACGACGAGACCGCCGCGGCCGAGGGCTTTTTCATCCATGTGAATATCGATCGCCTGTCGAGGCGCGCGGTGCCTTTCGGGCATGCCGTAAGGCGTCTGCTCGAGCCGCTGTTGGTCACGAGCTAGGAGGATTCCTGATGACGATGCCGAGCGAGGGTCTCATTTCAACGGAAGTCGCGCCGTTCGGAGGTATGAAAGAAAGCGGCAACGGCCGCGAAGGGGCGAAGTACGGCGTGGATGATTACCTGGAAATCAAATACATCTGCATGGGGATTTGAGGATGGTGAACCTCGTTCTTCTAGGGCCTCCCGGTGCGGGTAAAGGTACGCAGGCCGAGCGACTCGTGCGGGATTATGATCTCCTGCACATCTCCACTGGTGATCTCCTGCGCGATGCGATCAAAGCCCAGAGCCCGCTTGGCCGGACAGCGAAAATGGCGGTCGATGAGGGAAGACTTGTTCCAGACGAAGTAGTTGTCGGCCTGGTGGAGGAGCGGCTAACCGATAAGGAGCCTGGCCAAGGGTTCATTCTGGACGGATTTCCCCGAACAATTGCGCAGGCAGGTGCACTAGAACAGCTGCTCGAGAGCATGCAGGTTCCGCTCGATCACGTTATCCTGTTCGATATTCCTATACGCCTTCTCGAAGAGCGAATTGCCAAAAGAGCCGAACAGACGCGCTCCGCGGGCGCGCAGCCACGTACGGATGACAGCCCAGAGGTCCTGAAGAAACGAATTGAAGAGTTTGCGCGTGCGACGGCG
>NZ_NWTH01000049.1:0-26725 GCF_002531555.1 Sinorhizobium sp. BJ1 | reverse complement strand
AGATCCGTGGTCTCGCCGTGGTGTTCGGTGTCCGCCTGCCGCGGGCGCTTAGCCCGGCCTTGGCAATTTCCGGCGGGATGGTGGTCGCGCGCTCAATCCTGTTGACGTGGATGCCGAGCAAACCCGGAGGAGCCTGGCGGCCCATGGCATCAGAAATGATGGCACCCCAATCGCCGCCCTGTGACACGTACTCCCTGTACCCAAGGCGCTTCATGAGTACGTCCCAGGCGCGGGCAATGCGGCCCGGGTTCCAGCCAGTGCCCTTCGGCTTCTCGGAAAAGCCGAAGCCGGGAATGGACGGAAGCACGAGATGGAAGGCCTCCTCCGCGGTCCCTCCATGCGCCGTCGGATCGGTCAGTGGGCCGATGACTTTCAGCAGTTCGAAGACCGAACCGGGCCAGCCGTGGGTCATGATGAGCGGCAAGGCATCCGCATGACGCGAGCGAACATGGATGAAGTGGATATCGAGGCCGTCAACATTCGTCAGAAACTGAGGCAAGGCATTCAGTTTCACTTCACCCTTGCGCCAGTCGTAGTCCGTTTGCCAGTAGCGCACGAGTGACTGAAGCTTCGCAAGCTGTACGCCCTGGGAGCGGTCATCGACCGTCTCCGGCTCGGGCCAACGTGTGGCGGCAAGGCGCTGGCGTAGGTCGACGAGCGCTACCGCCGGGATATCCACACGGAAGGGGCGAATGCCACCGACCTCGAAAGGCGTCGTGGCGTCCGCTTGGGCGAAAGCTGTCGCAGGGCGAAACACCGCAAGGGCTGCCACCGCGGCTCCGTTCAGGAGCAGAGCCCGGCGGGACAGCGCGGACGCACCTTCCGCTTCCTGCGCGGTCATTATTGCACTTCCTTCTCTGTGGTTCTCAGTGTCCATGTCGAAACGCTCACTTGACCGGAACGACAAGCGGGGTGTCTTTCTCGACGATGTATGTCGCGAGCTCCGATGCCTTGCCGCTGCCGACATTCTTCGCCACGTGCGCCACTCCGGCCGGAATGAACAAAGCTTCGCCGGCATGAAGCGTGACCGGCGCTCTACCCTCGAGCCGATATTCCAGCGAGCCTTCGAGGACATAGGCCACTTCTTCGCCCGGATGAGAGTGCTTGATGGAGACTGCGCCGGGTTCGAAGTCGACCCGCACCTGGATCGCCTCCCGGCCAGGCGTACCGAGGTCGTTCTCCAGGAGATCGGTACGCTGAATTCCCGCTTGCTGCGCCTTGGCCGCTTGCAGCGCCAATCCGCTTCCAACGATCAGCAGCGCGGCTGCGATGATCCGAGACGGTTTCATATGGTCATCCTTTCGTGCACTTGGTCGAGGCTCGTTTGGAAGCCAGTGCAGCCATTTGAGCGCCTATGTGTATTAACGCTGTGTCCGCCCGGCCGGACTTTTGTAACGGCATGTATCGCGGAACAACGGAGCGAACTCGGCGCCCGATCGGCACGCACTACTTTGGGGAAGGGCGCGTGACACGTGAAGGCGCGGCCTCTGATGGCGCTGATGGCGGGAGGCGCGCAGGCTCCCGCCCAGCGAGCGGGGCGGCCGGCGGGGTCAACGAGGCAAGGTATCGCGGCAGCGATCACCCGCTGGAGACAAAGCCCCTGTCCTTTGCATCGGGAACAGATTGCGAGGTGCCGGCAGCACCGGCATTGACAAAAAATACCGATTGGTATATTTCTGGATCATGAAAAAATCTGAGAGAACCCGACAGTTCATCGTGGAAAAGACAGCCCCCATCTTCAACGTGAAGGGCTACGCCGGGACGTCGATCGCCGACATGACGGAAGCCACGGGACTTACAAAAGGCAGCATCTATGGCAACTTCGCCAACAAGGACGAGGTCGCCTTGGCTGCCTTCGAACATAACTGGCAACGGGTGAAAACGACAGTGCGCGCGGAAATGGACAAGCGCAGCACCAGCAAAGACAGACTGCTCGCCCTCGTGGGCGTGTATCAAGACCTCCAGTCCCACGATTTCCCCCAGGGGGGTTGCCCTCTGCTGAACACGGCAGTGGAGGCCGATGGCACTCACCCTGATCTCCGGGAAAAGGCGATGGACGCCTTCAACGGCTGGCTGAAGAACATCGTCACGGTCATTGAGACGGGCGTTGCGGCCGGGGAGTTCCGGGCGAGCGTTGATGCGGAACAGACCGCCCTTACGCTGATCGCCCTGATCGAAGGAGGGCTGATGATCTCCCAACTGACCGGCAATGTCGGTCACCGCACTGCCGTTATGCCTGCGGTGGAAAGAACGATCCTCGACCTCACGTGATGGCGGCCGAGTTCCTTGCGCAATTGGGGAAACCAATGAACATGCACCTGAAACGGAAAATCGCCTTCGCCCTGTTGATGGGCATCGTGACGACCGGGATCATCTCGTTCGTACTTCTCGCCCTTAACGTGGGTTTTTCTCAAACCTTCGCCAGCGCATGGCTGCGATCCTGGGCTATCGGATACGTGATCGTCATTCCCGCGATCCTCCTGGTCGGACCCCGGCTGCAAGCCTTGGTCGACCGCGTGGTTCAATGAGTCAGCAGACGGCACAAGCCGAGGGAGACTGCCATGATCAGACCATCGCTATCTGCGTTCTTTGCCCTGCTTTTCAGCTCTTCGATTGCCTGGGCGTGTGATGACCCCGCGCAAACGGAGAAACTGGACATCGATTACATCGAGACAAGTCCGGACATAACCCTCAGAAGGATGGTGGTGAAAAACTCCAACCCGAAGGGGACGGTGCTCTTCCTCCATGGTTTTCCAGAGACCCTGTGCGTCTGGAAGGATATCTCCCTTGCGCTCGCAGATGATTACGAAGTCCACGCTTTCGACTGGCCCGGCTACGGTCTTTCCTCGAGGCCTCCGGCCGACAAGTTTTCCTATGCGCCAAATGAATACGCCCGCGTCCTGCACGACTACATCGAGAAGGCGAACATCGACGAGTCCAAGCTCACGATCTACGCGACGGACATCGGAGCGTTGCCGGCACTGCTTCTGGCGCTGGAGAAACCGGATATCGCCCAAAAGATCATCGTCGGCGATTTCGCGCCGTTCAACAGGCCGCAGTACATGTACGAGAGCTTACAACACCTGAAGTCGGAGCCATCGGCAGGGAAAATGCGCGCCTACATGAACCAGACACACGCGGAAATCCTGGAAAATGCCTACAGGAGAGGTTTACCTGAAGAGGCACAATTCGATCTTTCCCCGGACGTCAAGGATGACATGTCCAGAGGATGGGACCATGGCGGACTGACGTCGGCGGACGCCTTCTATTACTACTATTCCAACTTCACGCGAGACGAAAACTACTTTGAGGCTAACACAGACAAGCTGACGACCCCCGTAAAAGTCATCTGGGGCGAGAAAGACATTTACATCAAGAAAGAAATGGGCATCGAGTTAGCCGAAAAGATCAAGGCACAGCTTCGGCTTCTTCCGAACGTCGGTCATTACCCCCACCTGCAAAGCCCGAACGAGACGATAGAAGAGATTCGTGAATCGTTCCAATGAGATGGCTCTGCCGTTTCTCTGTCAGGGCGCCTTCGATCGGTACGTATGATCCAGTCGATGATGACCTTGCCCCCAAGTTTTATCCAGTTTTGAGTTCGCTCCAGCGGTTTTGGGTTGCTGTATTCGGGGCGGTAGCGGCGGGTTGCGGTGCGGAGCCATTCCGGCTGCGCAGCACCGCATCACGTCGCGGGTTGATTGTCTGAGCGAACTCGGCCGGTGTCATCCAGCCAAGTCCAGAGTGTGGTCGATGATCGTTGTAATCGCTGCGCCAGTTTGAAAGCGCGGATCGAGCATGGGTCAGTGACGAGAAGAGAGTTTCATTCAGGAGCTCGTCTCGCAGCCGCCCATTGAAGCTTTCGATGAAGGCGTTCTGTATCGGCTTGCCCGGCGCAATATAATGCCAGTCCACTTTGGCCCCGTCCGTCCATTGCAGGATCGCGTTGCTGGTGAACTCGCTGCCATTGTCGCTGACGATCATCTTCGGCTTGCCGCGCCCCTCGATGATCCGGTCAAGCTCACGGGCAACCCGCAGGCCGGAAAGCGACGTATCGGCGACGAGGCCCAAGCATTCCCTGGTGCAATCGTCGACGACCGTCAAAATCCGGAACCGGCGTCCATCGGTGAGTTGATCCGACACGAAGTCCAGTGACCAGCGATCATTGGCGGCAAGCGGGATCAGCATCGGTGCGCGTGTGCCGATCGCTCGCTTGCGGCCACCACGTTTGCGCACTGTCAGCTTCTCTTCCCGATAGAGCCGGAAGAGCCGCTTATGGTTCACAAGGTGACCCTCACGCCTGAGCAGCACATGAAGGCGTCGATATCCAAAGCGGCGACGTTCATGCGCCAGCGCCTTCATCCGCTCGCGAAGGTCATGGTCATCGCTGCGCCTGGTTTCGTAACGGATCGTCATCCGGCAAAAGCCGATGGCTTTACACGCCCGCCGTTCACTCATCTGGTGGCGATCCATCAGGAGCGACAGCGTTCCGCCTTGCTGCGGGCGTCACCACTTCTTTCCCAAAAGGTCTTTTAAAGCGGCATTGTCGAGCATGGCGTCTGCCAGAAGCCGCTTCAGTTTCGTGTTCTCGTCCTCAAGCGTCTTCAGCCGCTTGGCCTCAGACACGTCCATCCCGCCGAACTTGGCCTTCCACTTGTAGATGCTGGCATCGCTGACACCGTGCTTGCGGCAGAGCTCCGAGACCGGCGTGCCCGCTTCATGCTCCTTCAGAATGCCGATGATCTGTTCGTCCGTAAAACGGTTGCGTTTCATTCCCTGGTCCTCTCAATGGGCCAGAGCTTACTTCAAAATGGATTATTTCAACGGGGCAAGGTCAATGACGCTGCTGAACTGCGCTTTGGCCTCACGCATCCTTTTGCCCGAGCAGCGTACATCGCGTTCCAGCTGGCGGACCGGAAGGTTGTCGCTGTACGGGACGCACAGTACCCGGCGATGTCAGAACAGCGCGTAATCCGACAGGTCGATTGTGACGGCGTTGAAATCGCGGTCGAGAGTGCCATCCGGCTTGATTGCGAACACGCTGCGGCGCGTCGGATACTTCAGCCCGTCAACGTCGCCGTAATCAGAGATGAAGTGTGCAGCCGGCGTGTCCGCCCATACGTCGACAGTATAATCGTGACGGAGCAGCAGCCCATCCGAGCCGAAGTAGAAGCGCTGTTCCCGCGTGTGGCTGTGTACGTTTTCGGGAAACCGCACAGCTACGCCGCGAAGCGTACCACCTTCGTTCTCGATCGGAGCAATATCGCGAGCTTCATAGCCGGGCTCGCCGAAAACGAACGGCGCCGCATGGTACGTCCACATGGCATAGCCGTTGAAGTAGGCTAGGTTCAGCGGGTCCCATCGTCCGTTGAAGGTGCGATCGAACGCTTCTCGTCCGTTGTCTCGCTCGGCGATAATCGCGCCATTACCGGCGGTGATCTCGACATGCTCGGGAGTCCAGGTCATTATCCAATCTGGTTGTCCAAAGGGCGTAACTCGGGTCCACTGGCGATGGAACTCGCTCGTTGCGCGCCGTGGCACAGGTGTCAAAGGAGCGCCTTTCAGCTCCCATAGCCTTCCACCGGTCCGTATGGTCGAGGCAATACCCTTATACTTGCGCCAGCGGTCGTGCCCGCCATGCGCTTCCAAAGCTTCTTCCAGAAGCGGGTGCAATTTGCCACCCATCGATCTTCTCCGACATCCGTGACGATTGGCATGTCATATATACCACCTAACGATGGAGCCCGTCTTCGGCCGATTGTCATGACCAGGCTTTTGCGATCGAACCGATTTTAACAATGAGTAGGGCGAGCGTCGAAACGAATAGCAGGTAGGCGAGCGCTGCCTGCCAGGCCCCAGCGGGGAAACCAACTAGCAGCAGCGTGTCGTTCCCACCGGGAATGAGTAGTGCACCCAATCCCATGAGGATGCCCGCGAGCGTTCTCTCGAGGGGAGTTTGTGGACGCGCGAACGCGTCCACAAAGTATTCCTGCCGCATTATTTTTCGAGCGCGGCCTGTGGCGTGTTTCGGAAACTGATCGCCATGCGATTGTAGGCGTTCATCAGGCCGATCGCGATCGTCAGATCGACGAGTTCGCGCTCGTCGAAGACTGCGTGCACTGCCTTATAGGGCTCATCGGGAACCCCCGTCTCGGCCACGCGCGTCACCGTTTCGGCCCAGGCAAGGGCGGCCCGCTCACGTCCGTCGAAGAGATCGCCGGCTTCCCTCCACGCCTGCACCAGCGCAATCTTTTCGATCTTCTGCCCCTTCTTCAGCAGGTCACGGGTGTGCATGTCGAGGCAGTAGGCGCAGTTGTTGATCTGAGAGATACGGAGATAGACGAGATCGACCAGCGTTGCGGGGAGGCCGCTCTGCATAATGTAGCCGTAGACTCCGCCAAGGGCTTTGGCGCCGGCGGGTGCGATCTGGTTGTAGTCGAGACGCTTGCTCATCGTTCTGTTCCTTAAAGATCGGTTCACTTGATGGGGGTGGTCAGCGCCGCTTCGTCGCTATCGAGGACGAATACGGCGAGGAGCCTTGCGGGCTCGGTCTTGCTCGCGTTGCGGCTGACGAGGTGTTTTGATGCCGGCGGTTCGTACCAGCTCTCGCCGGCGCGATAGGTCTGCGTCGGGCCGTCATTGACCTTCGACTCGATTTCTCCGGAGAGGACGTGGGCGAAGATAAACGACGAGTCCGCGTGCCTGTGCGGTACCGATGCCCCGCCCGGCGGATAATCGACGATTACGGCCTTCAGCGTCTTGCCCGGAATGTTGGGAATGGCCTCTTCGAAATGTGGCGTGACAGCTTCGCCGGGGTCATGCGCTGCCGCAGGCATGGCGGTGGCGATTGCGATGGCGGCGCAGGCAGCGCCAAGGATAATGAGCGGTTTCATAGTGGCAATTCTCCTTCGTTTGCCGTTTTAAAGGGCCGTCCGTCGCGCGATGTCTTTGTCGTTTCGCGCGACGGCGACCTGTTCTGGTTCAAGCCACGACAATCCGAAGCGGATTTGCCGCTTCCAACGTTGCCGCACGATCAGCGCTCGGCGGATAGATCCACTCGGTATTGATCTTCGTTTTAAGCTTCTTGGCTTCGGCGCCCAAAAGCGCCACCTGGCGGTCCCACCCTTCGGTGTAGACGGCGCCCCATGGGCCGAGATCGAGGCACGTTACGTACTTCTCCTGGCTGTAGGGTATGGGATCCACCCCGAGCAAATCCGCCGCAACGTTGTGTCCTGCGGAGCGGCCAAGATTCTGCGCGTGCTGACAGCTCATCATCGTGCGGTTGCCGTCATCATCGATCGCGGCATAGGCAACGTCACCGGTCGCATAGACGTTAGAGTGTCCGATGACCTTGAGGTTCCGGTCGACATGAAGACGTCCGAAGGCATCTTTTTCCGCGTCGATTTGCTTCGTTAGGGGGTTGGCGCGGGCCCCTGCCGTCCAGACTACGGTGGCCGCGTCGATCCTTTCGCCGGACGCCAGCGTCACGCCCCGGGGATCGATGGCGATGATCCCTTCGCCGAGACGGGTCTCCACCCCAAGTTCCGCGAACGCCTGCTCGATGACGGGGCGAGGGCCCGGTCCGAGATCCGGCCCAATCGCATTGTTGCGCTCGACGACGATGACGCGGACGTCGGCGTCCTCGCCAAGCGCGGCGCGAAGACGATGCGGCATCTCTGCGGCCGTCTCGATCCCGGTGAAGCCGCCGCCGGCGACGACCAGCGTGTTGCGGGAAAGGCTTTCCGGAAGGCGTCGCAGTTGGGAAATATGTTCCTCGAGATCGGCGGCGTCGGCAAGCTGGTCGACATTAAAGGCGTGCGCCAGTCCCGGGATGTCGGGACGAAACAACACGCTGCCAGTCGCCAGGACAAGCTTGGTATAGCCGATTGTGGTCTCGTGGCCGGCGTCGTTCGCATAGGTCACGGAATTCTTTGCCGTTGAAACAGCCGTCGCATAACCTTTGATGAACCGCACGCCGGCATTGGCGAATATCTCCGACAAGGGCGCCTTCATCTTGGACGCGTTTTTCTCGTATAGGCGTGGGCGGATGTGTAGTTCGGGCTGCGGGGCGATGACCGCAACCTCGACGGAACCGTCCGCCTTTCCCTGCTGGTCAAGCAGCCGCATGGCACCAAGCGCCGACCACATTCCGGCAAAACCGGCGCCGATGATCAGAATTCGTTCGCTCATTTCTCTTCCTCTTGGACAAGGCTTCGCTTTCGGCGGGACGAAGTCCAGCCGGTCAGACGATTGCCGTTCAGGTAGTTGCCTCCCGAGGGGAGGCGGTTTTCGCGACGAATTTCATGGCGCCGCTTAACTACGACTAATATAATCGGAGTAATCCAGCAATGATAATTCCGGGTGCTTCTGAAGACGCTTTGTCAACAGAAGGGCGACGGAAGAGGTATTGCGGAAATGGGCCTCTGATGTTATCGCCGACTAAATTAGTCGTTGTTTTTAACTGGTGGCTCCATGGCCCATGTAAGCGCAGGCGTCGAGTACGCTCTTCACTGTCTCCTTTATCTCGCGGACGCGGAGGAGGGAGGGCAGACGACAAGTGCACGCGATCTTGCCGAGCTACAGAAGATTCCCGCCGAATTCGTCGCGAAGCTTTTCACCAAGCTCCAGAAGGCGGGCATCGTTGTCGCCCGCGAGGGGATTGGCGGTGGCTTTACACTTGCGCGTCCTGCCACAGACATCACCGCACTCGACGTCATCGAAGCCGTCGACGGGCGTAAGGCGCTGTTCGAATGCAGGGAAATCCGTGCTCAATGCGCGCTTTTCGGAGACCGCACCCCCGCCTGGGCGATGGACGGCGTCTGTTCCATTCACGTGGTGATGCTCGAGGCTGAGAAACGGACAAGGGAAGTGTTGGCCGGGCACACGCTGGCAAGCATCGCCGGACGCGCAGCGGCGAAGGCACCAAAGGATCATGGGGGCCGCGTAAAGGCTTGGCTGGCGGCTCGCACGCCGCGGCGTCGCCGCCGCGGCAATTCAGCAAAAGGTTGATTGATATGCGGTCCTCTGCGTAGAGAAGTGCGTTCAGTCTGAACGCGCTTCCCTGGCTGCACGCCTCGATGAGCAGGCATGAACGCGACGACAGACGCCGCTGCCAGAGATTAGCGCTGGCCGGCTATTCGGCCGCCGCGCGCCGGGGCAGCACCCAGTTGGGGCGCGGGAAGTGGCAGGTGTAGCCGCTGGGGTAGTTCTGCAGGTAATCCTGGTGCTCCGGCTCCGCCTCCCAGAAGTCTCCCACCGGCTCGACTTCGGTCACGACCTTGCCCGGCCACAGGCCCGAGGCCTCGACGGCTGCAATCGTGTCCTCGGCAATTCGCTTTTGCTCGTCGTCGACATAGTAGATCGCCGAGCGGTACGAGGTGCCGATGTCGTTGCCCTGTCGGTTCTTCGTGGTCGGATCGTGGATCTGGAAGAACAGCTCCAGAATCCGCCTATAGCTGATCTTCTCCGGATCGAAGATGATCTCGATGCCTTCCGCGTGGGTACCGTGATTGCGGTACGTCGCGTTGGGAACATCGCCGCCGGTGTAGCCCACGCGGGTCTCGATGACGCCGGGGAGCTTGCGGATCAAGTCCTGCATCCCCCAGAAGCAGCCACCAGCCAAAACAGCTCTCTTGGTCATTTGATATCCTCTACCTGGTTGATATAGGCGCCGTAACCCTCGGCCTCCATTTCTTCACGCGGAATGAAGCGCAGTGCCGCGGAATTGATGCAGTAACGCAGTCCGCCCCGATCTTCAGGGCCGTCGGGAAACACATGGCCGAGATGGCTGTCGCCATGCTTCGAGCGCACCTCGGTGCGGATCACGCCATGCGAGTTATCCCTGAGTTCGTTGACATTTGCCGGTACGATCGGCTTGGTGAAGCTCGGCCAGCCGCAGCCGGAATCGAACTTGTCGGCCGAGGCGAAAAGCGGTTCGCCGGAAACGATGTCAACATAGATTCCCGGCCTTTTGTTGTCAGTGTACTCCCCGGTGAAGGGGCGTTCGGTGCCATTCTGCTGGGTCACCCGATACTGCTCGGGCGTAAGCTTACTAACCGCTTCGTCGGTCTTCTTGTAGGTCATTGCCTGTCTCCGTTGCTTAGATCTTGATCGAGCAGCGCCGATCGTTCAGACGGGTGATGTCGTCGTCCCGACGGTCGCTTCCACACGACGTGCGAGTTCGAGGAGGCTACTGTCACGCCCGTGCGCACCGTCAATTTCAAGCCCTATCGGAAGCTCGTTTTTAGACAGGCCCGTAGGAATGCTGATACCTGGCAAATCGGCTAGGCTCGCGGCGATGGTGTTCTTTGCCAGAACCAGATCGCTGACCTCCTGATCCGCGATTGCGAACTTCGACTGCTGCTCGATCAATGGTGCCGTGCAGGGAGTCGTTGGAAAGAGAAGTGCAACAGCCCCGCTGCGAGTAAAGGCCTCGCTGAATCGGCGCTGAATTTCCGGTCGATCGAGCGATAGCGCTGCCTCATATGTCTCGCGAGAATATCCGGGTCCGCTCGGCAGGACGACGTGCCCCCAAGCTTCTCTTAGACCGGGTTTCAAGCCGTTATGGATCGCGTCGAATGAAGTAGGAACGCCGTTGCGATGAAGAAATCCAGAGATCGCTTCCATCGTCTCATGGAAAAAGATGTTCCACGTTGCCCTTTCGGTGATCGAGGCGAAGTCTTCTCCAAGATCTATCGAGACAATCTCGGCACCAGCCTCGCGTAGCCGCCGAACCGTGTCGTTGAAATGCGCCTCGATGTCAGGCTCAACCAGATCAAGATATTGCCGAGGCGCATAGGCTAACCTGACACCCTTGAGGTCAGACCGATCGGAGCGTACGGTCGCTTCAGCCTTCGTGACGATTTGATCGATCAGGGCGCAGTCTTCGACGTTGCGCGCAAGCACGCCTGTTGTATCGAGGGTATGAGAGATCGGGGCGACCCCATTACCTAGCCACCGCCCCGTCGTCGGCTTGAAGCCGACCACGCCACATAGCGACGCAGGCACTCGGATCGAACCTACCGTATCGCCCCCTAGGGCCGCGGGCACGATTCGAGCCGCCACGGACGCGCCAGCCCCGCTGGAGGAGCCCCCAGAGACATGATTGCGGTTATGCGGGTTTTTCACCTGACCATAGGGGCTGTTGTTGCCGGTCAAGCCGTAGGACATCTCAACGAGGTTATTTTTGCCAAAGACGATGCCGCCAGCATCCTTGATCGCGCCAACGACCTCGGCGTTCTTTTCCGGCACGAAACCTTCCAGATTCCGCACCCCAAGCGTCGTTCGCAGTCCTTGAGTCAGATAGCTGTCCTTGACCGCCAACGGAACGCCGAGAAGGGGAGCAGTGGAACCAGCGGCGCGGGCCTTGTCCGCATTTCTGGCCGCCGCCAGCACAGCGCCCTCATCTATCGTGATGAACGCATTTAGATCGGAGTGCGTCCGGGCGCGCTGGAGGAGCGCGGCCGTATAGGACTCCGACGAGATGTCGCCATCACGAATGGCGGCAGCCGCCGCGACGATGCCAAGCCCGGTGAGCCCTTCCGCTTCCGGCTCCGAGGCTGTTCTAACGAATACTTCGTTCTCGTGCATGATAACCTCACTTTAGCCCAGGACGGCCAACGTGCCGTTGGCCGTCACGTTCAGGGCCGCGCAGTTGTCAACTGCGCGGCAGCGCATCGGAGAGCGATCCTCAGTGCGTGTGAGGAGCCGCCGTGTCGGGGACGGTGAACGTATGCGTCACCTCCTGCCCGGGGATCACGTTGTGATTGGCGTCGACCAACCGGATATTCACCTTGTGCGGGCCGGGGGGGAAATTGGCTATATCGACGGTGTTGTTGTCGCTCGCGTCCGCCCACCACCACGGCAGGTCATCGACGATAACGTGGAGATGCCCGATGCGTGGAGACACGTCGACGGCGCCGGCTCCGAACACCGGTACGATGCGCAGGTTCTCCACCCGGTACTGGGCCCAGTAGACACCCTGGGCAATCCCTTCGGGAAGCGGGGGATCGACGATCAGCTTAGGCGCGGGCTCGTTCTCGACGGCGACATAGGGTGAAGGGCCGCGGATCTCCCGCGCGCTCTGGGCGAATGCGCCGGTTGCGAGCACAGTAGCGGCGGTGGCGGCGGTAAGGGTCTTGATGAGCAGGATCATTTCAGTCGTTCCTTTGGTTCGAAGACCCATTTCCTCATGCCGGACAGAAACATGAGCCGGCAGGCGAAGGACCGAATAGTCACGTCTCGGGAGGCTCTCTTCACGTTGTGAGCGAACGATCCCAGCTCATGTCTCGGTCTCACGGCTCGCGGGTCGGTCCGAACCGTTGGGCGAGACTGACGCATGCTCGTATCTTGAATGTGTTCACATGCCCACAAACTGTATCGTTATGTAGGAGCAAGGGCGATCCAACACCACCGAGCACTGCGGCCGGAGTCCGCGCTTTCTCGGGGCACGGCTCCTGTCGTCGCCGTCCTACGCTCCAACCATCTCCGTTTCACGCGTGTCGATCGCCCGCGCGACCGGATCGGGTGAATGCTCGGCGAGGAATTTCTCGGCTTCCAGAGCCGCCATGCAACCCATTCCTGCGGCGCTGATCGCCTGACGGAATACTGGATCGATGACATCGCCGGCGGCCAGCACCCCGGGGATAGTTGTTTTCGTCGACCAGGAGCCAACCTTGATGTAGCCGGCCTCGTCCATGTCGAGCTGGCCGCGGAACAACGCGGTTACCGGATCGTGGCCGATCGCGACGAAAAGGCCGTGTGTGGACAACTCCTTCACGTCGCCCGTGTTCACGTCACGGATCCGAACGCCGGTCAACGACTTCCTCGGCTCGTGCTCGCCGATAACCTCGTCGATGACGTGGTTCCAGACGACTTTGACATTCGGCTTCGCCAGGAGACGGTCCTGCAGGATCGACTCCGCGCGGAAGCGATCGCGGCGATGAACGACCGTGACCTTGGAGGCAAGGTTCGACAGGTAGAGCGCTTCCTGCACGGCTGTGTTACCGCCGCCGACAACGACCACTTCCTTGTTTCGGTAGAAGAAGCCATCACAGGTCGCGCAAGCCGAGACGCCGAAACCATTGAATGTCTTCTCAGAGGGCAGGCCAAGCCAGCGGGCCTGGGCTCCCGTCGCTATGATGAGTGCATCGGCGACGTACGTGTCGCCGGAGTCACCCTTGAGACGGAACGGGCGCTCGGAGAGATCGACGGAGGTGATGATATCATACACCACCTCGGTGCCGACATTCTCCGCCTGCTGCCGCATCTGCTCCATGAGCCACGGGCCTTGAACGGGTTCGGCAAAGCCGGGGTAGTTCTCGACATCCGTCGTGATGGTGAGCTGGCCGCCCGCCTGCAGCCCGGTGACAAGCAGCGGTTTCAGGTTGGCCCGGGCAGCGTAGATGGCGGCGGTATAGCCGGCCGGTCCGGCCCCGATGATCAGGACCCTGGCGTAATGCGTGTTCATGAGGTGATCTCCTTCTGCGTCACGGTCTGGGATCAGCCGTGACGCAGTCTCGGGGTTCATTGGTCGTATTGCCGGCGCGCGATGACGTCGATTTCGTTGCGGGTAATGCCGACATCCTCGAGCAAGTGGTCGTTCAATTGCGTGAACGCGTGAAGGGTCCGGCGATAGCGCTGATGGGCGCGGATTTTAGACAGAACATAGGTCAAATACATGGGACGTTCCTTTCGTTGAACCGACCGGCACGGCCGATCTGGACATGATGGTTTCTTTCATTGCAATTTCGGGATGCGGGCGGAGGCGGGGCTCCGCCTTCGTTTTTGGTCAGGTGCTGGCTGAGCGGAGCGCCGCGAGCGAGTCGACGGCAATCCAGAGGGAGAGGGCGAGCAGGCCGATGTCCTTGAGCAGGAACTGACCGGCAGCGACCGAAATCGCCGGAAAGCCGAGCTCCGGCACTGTGACCCCCGGGGTCGTCACCATGAAGCTGAGCGTGGTCGCGAACAGCCCGGCCGAGAGCAAACCGCCGACGAGCGAGTAAACCGGGTTGACGAGCCGTGCCGCGATCAGGGCGCCGATGCTGAGTTCGAAGAAGCCGAGAAGGCTTGAGAAGTCCCTTACGCTGAAGAGCGAATAGGTCCAGCTCAACAGCGGACTGTTGCCAACCAGGCCGGTCAGCCCTTCCGCTTCATAAGCGGTGAACTTCATACCGCCGAACCAGCCATAGATCACGACCAGCGATATATAGAGCCCAGCCGCACTGACGGTCCGGCCGTGGTGCTCGGCCAGATCGAGGGAAACGGCGCGAGCGTGTGCGCCCGGATGGGACGCGGCGCTGCGGATAGGAACATGAGGCATTGTCTTCTCCTTGGGTTGTCCGCGGTGGGCGATCCGCCCGGCTGATGCGGAGTAAACGATACAGAGTTGTATCGAATGAAAAAGAAGTATACCGATCTGTATCGTTTTGCAAGGGCGAGTTCTGGAAGGATGCCGGCCTTGTTCCCCAGGGAACTTTTCTCCCCCGCGCTGCCGTGAGGCGAAGGAGGCGCTCCTTGCAGGGAATGCCTCAGAAAGCTCCTTGTATTTGCCTCCGGCTACCGTTAAAACGATACAGATCTGTTACGTGTAGTGAGGGCGATAATGCGCCGTTCGGAAATCCGGGACCACTTGCTCGAAACCGCACTGCGGCTGTTCAACCAGCACGGCTATCACGCGACGGGTGTCGACCTGATCATCGCCGAGGCGGGGGTGGCCAAGACGACGCTTTACCGGCACTTCGAAACCAAGGAAGACCTGATCCTGGCCGCGCTTGAACGGCGCGACGAGGAGGACCGCAATGCCATGCGTGCCTTCGTCGAGCAGCATGCGAGCGATCTGGTCGAGCGCCTTCTGGTGACGTTCGATTTCCTCGAAACTACGGTCCGCGACAAGCAGTTCCGCGGCTGCATCTTCGTGAGCGCGGCGGGGGAGCATAAGGATACGGTCAATGCCGTGTTCCGCGCTGCAGTGATGCACAAGCGCCTGGTAATCGCCTATTTTGAGGAACTCGCCCATGCGGCGCGGTTTGCGGAGCCGAAGCGGATCGCGACCGAGATCAACCTGCTGCACGAGGGCGCGATGGCCGTCGCACAGATGACCCGCATCGCCGAGCCTGCGCGGCAGGCCAAACGCATGGCAGGCCAGTTGCTCGCGGCGGAAGAGCGGTCTCCGTCAGCCCCGGGAGAGGACGCAGGCCGGCGAACGCAAGCCTCCTGAAGTCTCCCTCCGGCGCTGCATCGCCAAGTCGCATAATGGACTAAGCGACCTGCGCCACTGCCACGCCGCCCCATCCGGCATTCACATCGGACTTGGTTGAAGGACCATTCGGGGAAGTTCAGTATTCCGACGGCTCCACGGCTGTTTCCGATTCTGACCTGTTGAGAGGAATAAGAAGTGCCCACTATTCGGGAAATACCGGAAATTCGGGGCCTTCGCCGCGAATGACCGCCTTGGGTCGAGGGCAGCCGTTTTTCGTGTTCCCTGCGCGCGGATTGCGAAGGGCTTCGCGCTCTCTCCTAAAAAGATCGCCCAATGCATTACGGGGAAGGTCTCTTGCTAAAGTTGTTGTACGCCGGCCTCCTTGGCGCACCCTCTCCAGCACTTCACCGAATGTCTATGTGCCTGAAGGCGTAGCTCCGCGGGTCTTTCCGTCTGCTACTTCGGGGCTGGCGATCGAAGCCCCAGGGCGGCCGAGATTCGATGAGCCGCTTGGGCGATCATGGCGCCCAGTTCGGCGATGCGTTCTTCTGGGACCCGGTGTGCCGGTGCCGCGATGTTCAGGGCCGCGACCACGGTGCCTGGCGAGATGAACACCGGCGCGGTAATCGAGATCAGATCGTCGTTGATCTCGCCGCGGCTGACGAAATACTTGGCCTTTCGGATTTTCTCGAGCCCTGCTCGCAATAGTTGCGGATCGGTCACCGTCTTTGCTGTGAAGCGGTGCAAAGGGCCAGCAAGAATGGCCTCACGCTCGTCCTCATCCAAATAGGCGAGGAACGCCTTGCTCGAGCCGGCGTGCAGCGGCCTTCGGCGCCCGATAACCGCGTTGACGCGCAGATCCCGCTTCGGCTCCCATTTGGCGACGCAAAGGCTTTCCTGGTCGTCGCGGATGCGCAACTGCGTCGTCTCGCCGATTTGCCGGCCAAGTTCCTCAAGGATCGGGCTCGCAATGCGGATCAGGTCCATCTGTTCGCCTGCGGCATGGCCCAGCATAAGGGCAGCAAGGCCGAGGCGGTATCCCTTCCCGTCCGCTGAGCGCGCCAGCAGGCCGCGCCGGACCAGTGTCTGCAAAAGCCGAAAGGCGCGGGCCTTGCTGTCGCCGGTCCGTCGGGCGATTTCCGAAACCCCAAGATCCGCCTCGCCGGCGACGGTCTGCAGCAGGCTGATCGCCCGATCGACGGCATCGACTTTGTAACGGGTTTCCGCCTCCACGGTCATACTCATCGTCCTTCCAAAACTTATTCTCAGCAATGCCTACACCAACTCGGTCGTTTCGTCTAGTAAAACAGCGTTTTATTGTTGTTGACAACAGCGGAACATTGATCTTCACTTCAACGGTCATCCGAAAAGGGGCCGGGCGCTCGAAAGCGCCGCGAGAGAACTCCTCCGGGGCGCTGATCCAGAGTGGGATACGGAGAAAATCGATGATCAAGCGGACCATTTCACGCCGTGCGTTGATGCAATGGGCGTTAGGCAGTGCTGTCGTATTGCAAGGATATTCGCTGACGGGATTAGGTTCAGCCCAAGCCGCGGGCAATGGTCTGCTGCGGATCGGCATGGCGGCTCCGCCGACCACGCTGGACCCGCACTTGAAGAGCAACGCGCCTAACAACGCGCTATCGACTCATATCTACGACACGCTCGTGACCAATGACGAGAAGTCGGAATCCAAGCCCGGTCTGGCCACCGCTTGGCGCGCGGTCGACGACACCCACTGGGAGTTCGACCTGCGGCCTGACGTGCGTTTCAGTGACGGCGAGCCGCTGACCGTCGAGGACATTGTGGTTTCCTTCGACCGCGCCAATACGATCGAAAGTACAGCGTCCTTCCGCACTTATACGCGCAATATCAAGGCGATCACCTCTCCGGAAGCAGGCAAGCTCGTTATCGAGACCAAGTCTCCGGAGCCGCTCCTGCCGAATTCGCTGAGCCGCATCCGGATCATCCGCGCAAAATACAAGGATGCAACGAGCGAGCAGTTCAACAACGGCACCGCTGCGATTGGCACCGGCCCCTATGTGCTGAAGGAATATGTTCCCGGAAATCGAGTCTCACTTTCGGCAAATCCCAACTATTGGGGGACGAGGCCCGCCTTGCCCGAAGTCGAGCTGCGGATCGTCACCGATGCGGGCGCTCGGCTGGCAAACCTGCTCGCCGGCGATCTCGATCTGGTCGAACAAGTACCCTATGAGGGAATCGGGCGCGTCGAGCAGGACGAGCGCTTCAGGATTGTTCGCGGCGTGTCCAGTCGCGTCGTGTTCTTCTCCCTCGACACTTCCCGCGATGTGACGCCATTCATCGCCGGCAAAGACGGCAAACCTCTCGACCGCAATCCGCTCAAGGACTTGCGCGTCCGGCAGGCGCTATCCATGGCGATTAACCGCGAGGCTATTGTCGAGCGTATCATGCAAGGCAATGCCATCGTCGCCTCGCAATTCCTTCCAGCCGGCGCGCCCGGCACTTCGCCGGCCATCAAGCCGACACCCTTCGATGCGGAAAAAGCCAAGGCCCTGCTCGCCGAGGCGGGCTATTCCGACGGGTTCCGTCTGACGATCCACGGGCCGAATGACCGTATCGTCAATGACGCCAAGATTGTCCAGGCCGTCGCGCAGATGCTCACGCGGGTCGGGCTCGACGTCAGCGTCGAGGTTATGCCGTGGTCGGTCTATGCCGATAAGGCCGATGCTCATGAGTTCAGCATGAACCTCGATTCGTGGGGCGTAAACACCGGCGAGACTTCGAACCCGATGACGGCTCTCGTCGCCACTCAGAACCCGGATGCCGGGATGGGCATCGCCAATTCAGGCCGCTATTCGAACCCGCAAGTGGACGCCAAGCTCCTCGAAGCGAAGCGAACGCTGGACGACGCCAAGCGCGACAAGATGCTTTCGGAACTGAGCGAAATCGTCTTCAACGACGTGGCGCTGATCCCGATGCACCACGAGGTGCTCGTCGCCGCAGCCCGCAAAGACCTCCAGTTCACGACGCGGGCCGACCAATATACGCTCGCCATGAACGTCAAGACCGCCTGAGGAGGAACCAGCTTGACGATCATCATTCCGGAGCCGGCCGCGGATCGCGGCCGCGCCATCTACGACCTTGGCGCGACGGCGATCTTTGCATCGAAGGCGGACCCGCGTTTTCACTATTGTCTCTACGTGCCGCCGGCTGTGGGCGAGGGCGCAAAGGTGGAGCTGCTCATCGCCGTGCACGGTACCGGTCGCACGTCCTTCCTCGAGTTCCGCGATGCCTTCTCGGAGTTCGGTCGCTGGAACGACTGCGCCATACTGTGCCCTGTCTTTCCAATGAGTGTCCTCGGCGACGGCGCCCGTAGCGGATACAAATACATGCTGGAGGGCAATATCCGCTACGACCTTGCGCTCCTTGCCATGGTCGAGGAGGTCAGCGGCAAATACCATCAGAACTGGACGCGCTTTGCGATGTTCGGATTTTCCGGTGGCGGCCATTTCACCCATCGCTTTGCGATCCTCCACCCGGACAAGCTCTGGGCAGCCTCGGTGGGCGCGCCGGGCTCGGTGACCCAACTAGATCCGGAGCATGACTGGTGGGTCGGCATTCGCGACCTGCCGCAGAAGTTCGGCATCACCTTCGACGCTGCGGCCCTGGCAAAAGTGCCGGTGCAGATGATCGTCGGCGACGCCGATCTGGAGACCTGGGAGATAACCCACCGTGAAGGTGGCGCTCACTGGATGCCGGGCGCCAACGATGCCGGACGCACACGTCCCGAGCGGCTCCAGGCGCTGCGCCGCTCGTTCGAGGCAGCGGGTGTGCGGGTGCAATTCGATCTCTTGCCCGGAGTTTCCCATGATCGCTTCGAGGTTCTCGACCCGGTCAAGGATTTCCTCGCCGAGGTGCTCAAGCAACGCAGGAGCCGTTCCAAATGACCGCAATGATTGTCGCTCCTCAGCCGGAGGCAGTCGAGGCCGGTGCGCTCGTGCTCAAACGCGGCGGCAATGCCGTCGATGCGGCAATCGCCTGCGCCTTCATGCAGGGCGTGGTGGATCCCCAGATGGCCGGCATCGGCGGTTTCGGTTCGATGCAGGTCTACATGCCTCACCGGGGCGTGCACGAGGTTCTGGAGTTCTATGCAAGGGCGCCGCTGAAGGCGTCGCCCCAAATGTGGAGCGACCTTCTCGTCGGTCAGTCGCGGGACGGTTTTGCCTTCCTGCTCGAGGGCGGCATCAGCGAGATCGGCTATCTCGCGGTATGCACCCCGGGCAGCATCAAGGGCTATGCCGAGGCGCTGACGCGATACGGCACCTATGATTGGGCTGACGTTATCGCGCCAGCCGCTGTCCAGGCGAAACGCGGCTTCATGGTCCGACCGCATGTCCATTGGTACTGGGCCCAGGATGGAGTCGATACAGGCGAAGTCCGGACCATTGAAAAGCTGCGCTTCAGCGAGACCGGTCGCGCCATCTATTTCCGCGCCGACGGAACCGTGAAGCTGCCGGGCGACATTGTCACCAATATTGATCTCGCCCGAACGCTCGAGCGTATAGCGGCGGCCGGCGCGGACAGTTTCTACAAGGGCGAGATTGCGGAAGAGATCGCTGCCGACATGGCGGCAAATGGCGGGCTTATTTCCAAGGACGATCTTCGGCGTTACGAGCTGTCGACGGCCCAACCGCTGTGGGGCAGGTATCGCGGCTACGACATCGCAACCAGCCCCCCGCCTGCAAGCGGTATATCCATGCTGCAGCTCCTCCACATCCTCGAGCATTTTGACCTCGGCGACATGGAACATGGCAGTGCCGAGCATATAATGCTGCTCGCCGAGGCGATGAAGCGCATGACCATCGACAAGGACCTCCATCTCGGCGATCCAGCCTATGTCGATGTGCCCGTCGAGCGGCTACTCTCAAGCGACTATTGCGCTACGCTCGCGGCCGAGATCAGGGCGGGAGCGCGCGCCGAGGTGCAACGGCTCGACGACAGGTCGCCGCGCGAGACGACCCACATCTCGGTCGTCGACCGTGAGGGGAATGCCGTCGCTATGACGCATACGCTGGGCAGCCCGTCTGGCGCGATCACCGACGGTTTGGGCTTCATGTACAACGGCACGATGAGCCGCTTCGACCCTCGGCCTGGCAGGGCTGGCTCGCTGGCGCCAGGGAAACGCCGGGCCAGCTCGGCGGCGCCCACGATCGTCTTCAAAGACGGGCGGCCGGTGATCGTCATGGGCGCTCCCGGCGGGAGCTACATCGCCCCGTCCATGGCGCAGGGGCTGATGAACATCATCGACTTCGGCATGACGATGCCGGAAGCGGTGTCTGCTCCGAGGATCGTCGCGGTGTCGAACACGATCGACGTGTCCAACCGCATTCCACGCTATGTCACCGACGAAATCGAAGCCCGAGGCTATCAAGTGAAGCGGTCGTGGCAAAGTTATGCCTTCGCCGCCCTTCACGGAATCCAGATCGAAGACGGCGTTTGCCGGGGAGGCGCCGATCCGCAGCGCGACGGCATGGCTATGGCGGTACCTGCGCATCGCGGGCCAAGGAGCCGGAGCGGCACCCGAGGCGTGGGAGCGGCCTCATGACCGCCGCCATCATCCGCAGGCTGCTTCAGGCCATGATGGTCATGCTCGCCATGACAGTCATAGTCTTCGTGGCAGTCAACGTCATCGGCGACCCGGTCGACATCCTGATCTCGCCCGACGCCGACCAGATCGAGCGCGCCCGTGTCGTCGAGGCGCTCGGGCTCGATCGGCCTCTCTGGGAGCAGTATTTCCGCTTTCTGCAGGCTGCGCTGCATGGCGACCTCGGCGAGAGCTATGTGTACAACGAGCCCGCGATCACGGTGATCCTGCAGCGCCTGCCTGCAACGGTCGAACTCGCCGTCTGTGCGATCCTCATCGCCATCGTCGTCGGCGTGCCGCTCGGCCTTTACGCGGGCCTCCGACCCAACGGCCTCGTTAGCAGGGTGATCATGAGCGCCAGCATTCTCGGTTTTTCGTTGCCGACCTTCTGGGTGGGGCTGGTGCTGATCATGCTTTTCGGCGTGCATTTCGGTTGGCTGCCGAGCGGCGGCCGCGGCGAGACTGCCGAATTGTTTGGTGTCCAATGGGCCTTCCTGACCAGGGACGGCCTGGCTCACCTGATCCTGCCGGCGGTCAATCTTGCTTTGTTCGACGCCTGCCTCATTCTTCGGCTGACGCGCGCCGGGGTTGCCGAAGTCTTGCCGCTCGATTTCATCAAGTTCGCGCGGGCGAAGGGCCTCAGCGAAGCGCGCGTCATCGGCGTCCACGTCTCGAAGAACATCATGATCCCGGTGGTGACCGTCGTAGGCCTGGAGTTCGGCTCGATCGTCGCCTTCTCCGTCGTCACCGAAAGCGTCTTCAGCTGGCCGGGCATGGGCAAGTTGATCATCGACAGCATCAACGTGCTAGATCGTCCGATCATCACCGCGTACCTGATGGCAATCGTTTCCTTCTTCGTTGTCATCAACCTCATTGTCGACCTGACCTATACGGCGCTCGACCCGCGGGTTCGGCTTCAGGGGGAGGGGCCGTGAGATGAGCATCGACATGCTGCCCCCGGGCTCTACCGCGGCCGAAAAAGGAGAGGAGGCGCCGTTCCGGGGGCTTGTGCGGGCATTCTTCCGTTCGCCGGGGGCTGTGTTCGGCGTGTCGTTGTTGGCGATTATCGTCGGATTGGCCTTGTTCGCACCGCTGGTGGCGCCGCAAAATCCCTATGACCTCAACCAGCTGGACATCATGGACAGCCGGCTTCCTCCGGGCTCTCAATCGATGACCGGAATGACCTTCTGGCTCGGCACCGACGACCAAGGCCGCGACATGCTCTCCGGCATTATCTATGGCCTGCGTATATCCCTCGGCGTCGGCGTCAGTTCGGCGCTGTTTGCGGCGCTGTTCGGCGCCTCGCTGGGTCTGATCGCGGCCTATGCCGGCGGCCGCACCGAGGCGGCAATCATGCGCATCGTCGACCTGCAGCTTTCCTTTCCGGCTATTCTCGTCGCGCTGATGATCCTCGCCTTTCTCGGAAAGGGAATCCTGAACGTCGTGCTCGCTCTCGTGATCGTTGAGTGGGCGACATACGCGCGTGCCGCGCGCGGCACGGCGCTGGTGGAGCGACGCAAGGAGTACATGGAAGCGGCGGAGTCGCTCGCCATTCCGCGATGGCGCATGTTGTTCGTCCATCTGCTGCCAAACTGCCTGCCGCCGCTGATCGTGATTGCCACGGTGCAGGTGGCGCGCGCTATTGCCCTCGAGGCGACGTTGTCTTTTCTGGGTCTCGGGGTGCCGATCACCGAGCCAAGCCTCGGGCTGCTTGTCGCCAACGGCTACCAATACATGCTCTCGGGGATGACCTGGATCAGCTTTTATCCGGGTGTGGCTCTCCTCATCACCGTCGTTGCGATCAATCTTGTCGGCGACCGCCTTCGCGACGTGCTCAACCCCAGGGGCCACTCATGAACGCCACGGCACTTCTCGAAGTCCGCGATCTGCAGACCCATTTCGGCCCCGTAAAGGCCGTCGACGGCGTATCGTTCAGCGTCGGTCGCGGCGAGGTTCTCGGCCTCGTCGGCGAAAGCGGCTCCGGCAAATCTGTCACCGGCTTTTCGGTGATCGGCCTTGTCGACCCACCCGGGACGATCGTCGGCGGACAGATCATATTCGACGGGCGCGACATCACCCGGGCGAGCCGCGAAGAGATGCGCTCTCTGCGCGGGCGCCGTATCGCCATGATCTTCCAGGACCCGATGATGACGCTGAACCCGGTCCTGCGCATCGACACTCAGCTGATAGAGGCGGTGCAGGCGCATGAATACGTCTCGCGCGCGGAGGCCCGTGCGCGAGCTCGGGACGCCCTCGGCATGGTCGGGATTCCGAGCCCGGACGAGCGGCTGCAGGCTTATCCGCATCAGTTCTCCGGCGGCATGCGCCAGCGCGTCGTCATCGCCATGGCGCTGCTGCATCGGCCGGACTTCATCATCGCCGACGAGCCGACCACCGCGCTCGACGTGACCATCCAGGCGCAGATACTCGCCGAGGTGCAAAAGCTCGTGGCGCAGAACCACACGTCACTGATCTGGATCACCCATGATCTTGCCGTCGTTTCGCGGCTCGCCGATCGGATCGCCGTCATGTATGCGGGTCGTATCGTCGAGACCGGGCCGGTGTCGGACGTACTTGCCCGTCCGCTACACCCCTATACCGCCGGTCTCATCGACTCGGTTCCGAGTCGCAATCGCCGCGGCGAGCGGCTTCGACAGATCCCCGGAATGGCGCCCAACGTGGCATGCCTGCCGGCCGGCTGCGCCTTCGCTCCGCGCTGCGCGCGCGCTGACGCAGCATGCGGCGAGGAGGTGCCGCTGTTCGCGGCGGGCATGCGCGAGCACCGCTGCCTGCATCCGTTGACGGAGGTCCGTGCATGATCGGCGCCACATCGCTTGCACCGACCGCTGAAGGCTCATCGGTGGATTCCGCTGAGGCGATGCCGCTGATCGAGCTGAAACATATTTCCCATAGTTTCGGGACGCCCCCGGATCTTGCCGCTCGCCTGGCGATCGCGCTCAGGCTGGCCAAGCCTGCTCCGAGGGTGCGGGCTATCGACGACGTCAGCCTCTCCGTTCGCAAGGGCGAAGTCGTCGGCCTTGTCGGCGAGTCGGGTTGCGGCAAGTCGACGCTCGGTCGGGTCGTCGCCGGCATCCTGCCCCCCACAAGCGGATCGGTGCTTTGGCGCGGCCGGGACATAAAGACACTCTCCCCGTCCGAGTGGCGCGAAGCCAAGCTGCGCGTCCAGATGATTTTTCAGAACCCCTACGCGTCGATCAATCCGCGGCGGAGAGCTGTCGACATCGTCGGCGAGGCGCCGCGGGTACACCGGCTGATCGACGGGAACTTTGATGCCTTCGTGGACGAACAGTTCAGGCGGGCAGGCCTCGATCCGGCTCTCAAGCGCCGCTTTCCACACCAGTTCAGCGGAGGCCAGCGTCAGCGGATCGGGATTGCGCGCGCACTGGCTGTGCAGCCGGAGTTCCTCGTCTGCGATGAGGCCGTTGCCGCTCTCGACGTGTCGGTCCAGGCGCAAATCCTCAACCTGTTCATGGATCTACGCGAAAGGCTGAACCTGACCTACCTGTTCATCAGCCATGATCTCGGCGTCGTCGAGCACATCTCCGACCGCGTTGCGATAATGTACCTCGGCCGGATCGTGGAAGAGGCTCCCGCCGAGGAAATATTCGCAAGAGCGAACCATCCATATACACAGGCCCTTCTCGCCGAGGTGCCACGGATCGAAACGACCAAGCGCAGTTTCGCCGCGATCAAGGGCGAGCTGCCGAGCCCCTTGGCACCGCCCAGCGGATGTCACTTCCACCCGCGCTGCCCGCATGCGCTGCCACGATGCCGCACCGAGGCGCCGCGGCTGAAGGTGGTCGCGGCAGGCCACAGGAGCGCATGTCACCTCAACGACTTTTCCGGCTGACCGCCCTAAGGAACTTTCACCGATGGCAGACCTTCCGGCGTTTGAGGTCGTGACAGACGACATGATCCTCTACCGCGATGTAATGGTTCCGATGCGGGACGGCGTCAGGCTCGCGACCGATATCTACACCCCGGCGAGCCATGGGCGTCCGCTCGGCGGGCCGATGCCGGTGATCCTCGAGCGAACACCCTATGGGAAGGCGATGGCCTCCCGGGCCGAGCTTGAAGTCGGCATGACGGAGCCGATGCAGCGTGCGACCGTCGCTGAGCATTTCGTTCGTCACGGCTATATCGTGGCCTATCAGGACTGCCGTGGTCGCCACGGCTCCGAGGGAAAGTTCGTCAAATACCTCTCCGAGGGGCCTGACGGCTACGACACGTTTTCCTGGATCGCCGCCCAGCCCTGGTGCGACGGCAAGATCGGCACCATGGGGCTTTCCTATGCGGCGCACACCCAAATGGCTGCGGCCTGCCTTGCGCCCCCTGGCCTTGCGACCATGATCCTCGATTCCGGCGGGTTCTCCAACGCCTTTACCTGCGGCATCCGACAGGGCGGCGCATTCGAGCTGAAGCAGGCGACCTGGGCTTACCGGGAAGCCCGCGAAAACGCCCTCGCTTCTGGCGACGAACTGGGCCGCAGGGCCCTTGAAGCCGAAAACCTGCATCGTTGGTTCGGCAAGATGCCATGGACGGAAGGGCGGTCGCCGCTGCGCTGGGCGCGCGAGTACGAAACATATCTACTGGAGCAATGGCGCCACGAGACGTTCGACGATTTCTGGAAGCAGGTCGGAATCCACGCGGCAGGCTACTACGACGCCATTCCCGAGATCCCGATCGCGCTGATATCGAGTTGGTTCGATGCCTATGTCCCGACGACCTTCGAGAATTTCGCCGGTCTCTCGCGCAGCGGGAGGCGGCCGCTGGCACTGATCATGGGACCGTGTCTCCACGGCGACCGCAATCTGACTTTTGCCGGCGACGTCGATTTCGGGCTGCAGGCCCCGATCGGCGGCAATGTCGCCGCGAGTTGGCTGGAGTTTCGCCGGTGCTGGTTCGACCGCTGGCTCAAGGGCGAGCCGGATCATGCCTTCGAGGACGCGCCGATCCGCCTCTTCGTGATGGGCGGGGGAAGCGGCTCGCGGAACGATGAGGGGCGTCTCGATCACGGCGGGCACTGGATCGCGGAGAAGCGATGGCCGCTGCCCGGAGCGATCGAACGAAGCTTCTACCTGCATCCGAAGGGGAGGCTTTCGGAGAGCCCGCCTGTGTCCGACGCTGCTCCACTAAGCTATGATTTCGATCCTGACGATCCGGTTCCGACCATCGGCGGAGCGTTGACGAGCGGTCAACCGGTCTTCGTCGGTGGCGGCTTTGATCAGCGGGAGGACGAAAGGTTCTTCGGCTGCCGCAATCCCGGGCTGCCGCTGTCCGCCCGCCTCGATGTTCTCTCCTTCGAAACCGAGCCGCTCGCGGAAGACCTGACGATTCTCGGGCGGGTCGCGGTCGAGCTCTGGGCGATGACCGAAGCACCCGATACGGACTTCACGGCCAAGCTGATCGATGTCTATCCGCCAAGCCCCGACTACCCCACCGGCTACGCCCTCAATCTTTCCGATGGCATCTTTCGCTGCCGCTTCCGCCGGTCCTTCGAAAAGGCCGAGCACGTCGAGCCGGGCGAGATCATGCGGCTTCGGATCGAGCTGTTTGCAACCGCAAATCTGTTTCGTGCCGGCCATCGGCTGCGGCTCGACATCTCCTCCAGCAATTTTCCGAAGTTCGATGTCAATCCGAATACCGGCGCGCCGGCGGGCCTCGGACGCAATCGGCAGGTGGCGCGTAACACGATCTTTCTCGACAGACCGCGGCCATCGCGGCTGATTGCCGAGGTAGCGGGAGAGGGCGTTCAGCTTTTCAGCCATGGTACTGATCTAGCCTACGTCAGCAGGTCTTAGATCCTGTACCAGTCGACTTCCTAGCATTACAGTTGCATTTTAGTTTTGAGGTGAGCTCGTCGAGCGGCCGCCTGATGGGCG
>NZ_NWTH01000048.1:0-27576 GCF_002531555.1 Sinorhizobium sp. BJ1 | reverse complement strand
TCCGATCCAGACAGGCATTCGATCCCAACCGAAAAGCGGCTTGACTTTTCCATTACTCAGCCGCCTCAGTTGATATCGCTTTGCCGACCACGCCTTCCCGGCCGTCCCAGCCACCCGGCGGAATGCGGCCTGGCGTCACATAGGCTGAATAGAGCGCATCGAGCTGGGACCACAGAACATCCGTCTTGAACGTCAGCGCCGCAGCGGCTGCATCCTGTTTTTCCCTCGTGTCGGCGTGATCAAGGACATAGTTGAGACCGTACTCGACATCGCGAGGGGCCTCAGCCAGCCTCTGGCGGAAATAGGCGAGCGCCGCGTCGTCGGCGAACGCATAGTGCTCCAGAAGCCCGGCGATCCGTTCTGAATGTATCTTCGGCGCGAAAAGCTCGGTCAGCGAGGAGGCCACCGCTTCGAGGAGGGGCTTCTCACGCACGAACGAGACATAGGCGTCGACGGCAAACCGGGTCGACGCCAGCACGCCCCGTGTCGAGGCGACATAGCCGGGATCGAGGCCGACGGCTTCGGCGAGACGCAGCCAGCGGCGGATGCCGCCGCCTTCATCGACGCCGCCGTCATGGTCCTCGATGCGCGAGCGCCATGCCCGACGCAGGTCCGGGTCGTCGCAGCGCGACAGGAAGGCGGCGTCCTTCATTGGGATCCGGCTCTGGTAGTAGTAGCGATTGATGACCCACGCCCGCACCTGCGTCATCGTGCAGCGGCCGCCATGCAGCATCCCGTGGAAGGGATGCTTGTCGTGGTAGCGGTCCTTGCCGATCTCCAGAAGGCGGGAGTGAAATGCCTGCCTGTCAACTGCCGTCGTCAAAGCCGGACCTCCATGCCGTCGAAGCCGATTTCGAAGCCGCGGCTTTCAACGAGCTCGCGCTCGGTGCCGGGCCGCCAGATCGGGTTGGTGTTGTTGATGTGGACGTAGATCTTTCTGCGGATGTTCAACGCCGCGAGTGCATCGAGGCTGCCGCCGTCGCCGCCGATCGGCATGTGGCCCATGCGGCGGCCGGTCTTCTGCCCCGTGCCGGTGGCGATCATCTCGTCGTCGCTGAAGAGCGTACCGTCGAAAAACACGACGTCGGCATCGCTGAGGCGCGCGGTAAGGGAGTCGGTCAGCATGCCGCATCCCGGAATATAGTAAATGCGCCTGGTGCCGGCTCTGAGCTCTACTCCGACCGTGTTTTCGCCCTCGACGTTGAGATCCGGTTCGCCGCTTTCGAGGAAGAGCGGCACCTTGCCGGGAACCGTGAAGAGCCGGGCCTGAAGACCGGGAAGCGGAGAGAAAGTTCCCTCGATCGCGACGATCGTCCTTGAAACGAGTTCCGGATCGAGAACGCCGAAGATGGAATTCTCGGCAAGGATCCGGCTGACTGCGCCGGTCGTGAAAACGGTGAACGCCTGTTTTTCCCGCAAAATGAGCAGTCCGGCCAGATGATCGATGTCGCCATTGGTCAGCACGACGCTTTTGATCGAACTGTGGCGCAGACGGCGGGGCTGCAGCGGGCGATTGTCCTGAATTTGCTGGCGGAGGTCCGGAGAGGCATTGAAGACCGCCCATGTCTCGCCGTCGAGGCTTACCGCCAGCGACGATTGACTCTGCGGCCTGAGGCCGGAGGCTGGATCACGCGCCATCGTACAGTTGAGACAGCCGCAATTCCACTGTGGAAGACCGCCGCCAGCGGCGGTCCCCAGAATGATGATGCGAAGACCGGACTTTTCCTTCACCGGGCTACCTGATGCGTTGTGAGCCGATCGTCTTGGAGATCAGTCTCAGAAGAGGATCGGCTCATCGCCGTCCGCGGGAGCGTAGCGGGTGATTTCCATTGCGCAGCTCACTTCGATGAATTTCGGTTTATGCCAGGACATGTTTCCTCCATGCGCTTTATCCAACTGTATGCTCGCTCCGGTCTTTGCAGGCGCCTCCCAGCCAGGGCAAGCATGAGGCAAGCTTCGCTCCAGGAGCGAAGCTTGGGTGACAGAGCCGGAACGGCTTTCCGCTGCGCCGGCAAGGCCCGGCGGCGGCGCTGCCGCCAGGCTTTTCGCAAATCCACTTCGCGCGGCAAGCACGCTCGCCGGATGGCAATGTATCCAACGGCGAGAGCCCCAGCCGGAAACCGGCTCAACGACCCTGCACAGTATGACTGGGGGCCACGACCGAAAGCAGCATGAGGCACCTCCCTCTTCATGCCGAATGGTAGCGGACCAGGTAGGGGCCGGCAATTAAGACCTAGGTGGCAATTCTGCCCGCAGGGAGCCGCGGCTGCAAGCGCCAATGTCCAATAGCCGCCGATCTTCTCACGGAATGCCGGCTGGGTGCCCGAGGACCTTCCCGGCGCTGGCTACAGGCGTCTTAACGAAACGCGTTGGCGGGATAGGGCTTACTGACCACCGGCAGGTATCGCGCGCCCGACGCAAGCAGGAATCGCTCGAAAGCCTGCATCGCCGGGGTGGTGGCACGGTCCGAGCGCGATACGCTGAACCATTGCCGGCGGATTGGCGTATCGACGACGTCGAGTATGACCAGTCGGCCGAGCTTCACCTCCTGCTCGATGGTATGGGCCGAGATGAAGGCGATCCCCAGGCCGGCGATGACGGCCTGCTTGATCGTCTCGTTCGAACCGATCTCCGTGCCGAGTTCCTCCAGCTTGTGCGGCGTGTCGCTGAGAAAGATCTCGAGCGAGATACGCGTCCCCGAGCCCCTTTCGCGCACCAGAAACTGTTCCTGCGCAATCCGCTCTCGCGAAATTTCGAGGACGCCCGCGAGCGCGTGACCGGCCGGGGCGATGAAGACCAGCGGATGATCGCCGAAGACCTGTGCGCGCACCTCGAAATCGCGCGGCGGCCGCCCCATCAGCGCGATATCGACCTCATGATCTCTGAGCTTGGCAATGATCTCGGCGCGGTTGCCGATAAAGAGATTGATCTCGATTGCCGGAAGCTCATTGCGGAAGGCGGCAATCAGTTGCGGCGCGAAATACTTTCCGGTCGACACGACGCCAAGCCGCAATCGCCCGGTCCGCAGCCCTTTTATCGCACCGATCGAATCCCCAAGGCCCACCAGGCTGTCTTCAACCGCCCGCGCTGCCTCGAGGAAAGCGAGACCGTATTCCGTCGGAACCATGCCGCTGCGCGTCCTGTCGAACAGCGAAATACCGGCATCCCGTTCCAGTTGCTGGATCTGCAGGGTGAGCGCCGGCCCAGTCAGACCCAAAGCTTCAGCGGCAAGATTGATCTTCCCAAGCCTGCAAATGGCCTCAACGGTGCGAAGTTGGCGAAGGGTTACATTGCGCATAACGGAATTAGAATAAGTAAAACTAACTTCAAAAGTCAATTGAATAAATTTTACAAACTCTCCGTTTGCGCCATCCTTCGCTGGACATTGTGTGGGAGGAGACATCATGTCAGGCGCAACTCTCGAGGCTTATCTTGCCTCATGCACGGCCCATGGCGACGACATCGCACGGGAAGTGACCGCAGTAATCCAAAGATTGGCCACGGCCGCCCTCGATGTGCGCAAACTCGTCAACCTGGGAGCGCTCGGCCCGGCGTTCAGCGGCACCCGCGGCGGCAGCAATGCCGACGGCGACCTGCAGAAAGAGCTAGACGTTGTATGCGACGGCCTGTTCCTGTCATGCCTGCAGGGCGCACCGGTCGCTTGTTACGCGTCTGAGGAGCTGGACAATCCCGTCCTGCTTGATCCGAATGCGCGTCTCGCGGTTGCAATCGATCCGCTCGACGGCTCGTCGAACATCGACACCAACGTCTCCATCGGCACCGTCTTCTCCGTACTGCCCGCCGTCAAGGGGCCGGGCGCGGACCCATCGCAGTCCTTTCTGCAGCCCGGACGCCGGCAGCTGGCGGCCGGCTTCTTCCTCTACGGACCACAAACCGCGCTGGTACTGTCGCTCGGCAAGGGCACGGAGATTTTCGTCTTCTCCAGCCGGCTTGGATGCTTCGTACAGGGCTACAAGTCGGTCAACATCCCGGAGCGCACCAGCGAGTTCGCCATCAACATGTCGAACTACCGACACTGGGAAGAAGCGATCCGGCTCTATGTCGACGACTGCCTGGCAGGCTCGGAGGGGCCGCGCGAGCGGGACTTCAACATGCGATGGATCGCCTCGCTGGTAGCCGATACCTACCGGATCCTGGTACGCGGCGGGATCTTCCTGTACCCCGCCGACGGCCGCAAAGGCTACCATCACGGCAGGCTGCGCCTTGTCTACGAGGCCAACCCGATCGCCTTCATCATCGAGAACGCCGGCGGCGCTGCCACGACTTCCGTCACGCGCATTCTCGATCTCGTTCCGGAAAACCTGCACCAGCGTGTGCCGCTAGCTTTCGGTTCGCGCCGCGAGGTAGCGCGCGTCGCCCGCTATCACGTCGACCCCAACATGATTGGCGAACGCGCCCCGCTCTTCGGCAAGCGCGGTCTGTTCCGGGCCTGAGGAGACCAGCATGTCAGCCAAATACCCGATCATCTCCATCACCGGCTCGTCCGGCGCCGGCACCACGACCGTGAAGGACACGTTCGAGAAGATCTTCAAGCGCGAGAACATTTCGGCATCGTTCATCGAAGGCGATGCCTTCCACCGCTTCGACCGGGAAACCATGCGGCGCAAGATCGCCGACGAGAAAGCCCGAGGCGTCGACTTCACGCATTTCTCCGCCGAGGCGAACGAACTGGAAATCCTCGAAAGCGTCTTTGCCGAATATGGCAGGCGCGGCGTCGGCCGCACCCGTCACTACGTGCATGACGACGATGAGGCCGCGAAATACGGCGCGGAACCGGGCACGTTTACCGATTGGGAAGAATTCAGCGACAGCGATCTGCTGTTCTACGAGGGATTGCATGGCTGCGCCGTCACCGACACGGTCAATCTCGCCCAGCACTGCGATCTGAAGATCGGCGTCGTTCCGGTCATCAACCTCGAATGGATCCAGAAGATCCATCGCGACAAGGCAACGCGCGGCTATTCCACCGAGGCCGTGACCGACACCATCCTGCGGCGCATGCCGGATTATGTCCACTACATCTGCCCGCAGTTTTCCCTGACGGACATCAATTTCCAGCGCGTGCCGATCGTCGATACGTCCAATCCCTTCATCGCCCGCTGGATACCGACGCCGGCCGAATCCATCCTGGTCATCCGCTTCGCCAAACCGCAGAGCATCGATTTTCCCTACCTGCTGTCGATGCTCCACAACAGCTTCATGTCGCGCGCCAATTCCATCGTGGTGCCGGGCGACAAACTCGATCTCGCCATGCAGCTGATTTTCACGCCGCTCATCCACAAGCTGCTCGAGCGCAAACACCGCATGTCGTGAGGAGGACACCATGAACGTTTCGCAGAAGATCGAAACTCGTGCCGCCGCATCGGAACGGAACATGGCCGATGCGATCCGGTTTCTTGCCATGGATGCAGTGCAGAAGGCCAATTCCGGCCACCCTGGCATGCCGATGGGCATGGCCGATGCAGTAACCGTCCTCTTCAACCGCTTCATCAGGATCGATCCCTCGCTTCCCGACTGGCCGGATCGCGATCGTTTCGTGCTTTCGGCCGGCCATGGTTCGATGCTGCTCTATGCCATCCATCACCTGATCGGTTTTGCCGATATGCCGATGGCCGAGCTTTCGGCCTTCCGCCAACTCGGGTCGAAAACCGCCGGCCATCCCGAATACGGCCACGCCCTCGGTATCGAGACCACCACCGGCCCGCTCGGCCAGGGCATCGCCACGGCCGTCGGCATGGCGATTGCCGAACAGATGATGGCCGCCCGCTTCGGCAGCTCGCTCTGCAACCACTTCACCTATGTGGTGGCCGGCGACGGCTGCCTGCAGGAGGGCATCAGCCACGAGGCAATCGACCTTGCGGGGCATCTGAAGCTGCGCAAGCTGGTCGTGCTCTGGGATGACAACCGGATATCGATCGACGGTTCGACCGACCTCTCCACCTCGATGGACCAGCTTGCCCGGTTCCGCGCCGCCGGTTGGGATGCGCAACGCGTCGATGGTCACGACCCTGAGGCCGTGGCCAAGGCAATCGAGCGAGCGCGCCGGACCCGCAAGCCGTCGCTGATTGCCTGCCGAACCCGGATCGGCAAGGGGGCGGCCAGCATGGAGGGCTCCCACAAGACCCATGGGGCGGCGCTCGGCGACAAGGAAATCGCGGCGACGCGGGAAAAACTTGGCTGGTCCCATCCGCCATTTTTTGTGCCGCCCGAGATCAAGTCGGCATGGGAGAGGGTGGCGCTGCGCTGCCGGATGGCCCGCGAGGCATGGGAAATCCGCCTCGACGCGTCGCGCTCGAAGAAGCGCTACGAACAGACCGTCGGCAGAGAGCTGGGCGATGACGTCGCCCCTCTGTTGGCAAAGTTCCGGGCCTCGCATCGCAAGAGAGCCTCCAAGGTCGCAACAAGGCAGGCCTCGCAAATGGTGCTGGAGGTCATCAATGGGGCGACGACTTTGACGGTTGGCGGCTCCGCCGACCTGACCGGCTCCAATTTGACGATGACGTCGCAGACTCAAGCCATTGCGCCGGGCAATTTCAAGGGACGCTACCTGCATTACGGCATCCGCGAGCACGGCATGGCGGCCGCGATGAACGGCATCGCCCTGCATGGCGGCTTCATTCCCTATGGCGGCACCTTCCTGGTGTTTTCCGACTATGCGCGCGGCGCGATGCGCCTCTCGGCACTGATGGGCCTGCCCGTCATCTATGTGCTGACCCATGATTCCATCGGGCTGGGCGAAGACGGACCGACTCACCAGCCGGTCGAGCATCTGGCCATGCTGCGTGCCACCCCTAACCTCAATGTCTTTCGACCCGCCGACATCATCGAGACGGCAGAATGCTGGGAAATCGCCCTTGGAGAAAAGGACCGACCGAGCGTCCTTGCCCTTTCGCGGCAGGCCCTGCCGATGCTGCGCCACACGGACGGCGACGAGAATTTCTCAGCGCTTGGCGCCTATGTCCTGAGGGAGGCGCGCGGACCTCGCGACATCACGCTGCTTGCCACCGGATCCGAGGTCGAGATCGCCGTTGCCGCAGCGGACCGCTTGCACGCCGAGGAGAGCATGGAAGTGGCGGTGGTCTCCATGCCCTGCTGGGAAAAGTTCGAAGCCCAGGATGCATCGTATCAGAGGCATGTCCTCGGAGATGCCCCGCGCGTTGCTGTCGAGGCGGCCGGCCGTCTCGGCTGGGATCGCTGGATGGGACCGGACGGTGCCTTCGTCGGCATGCTCGGCTTCGGTGCCTCGGCACCGGCCGGAAACCTCTACCGCCATTTCGATATTACCGCCGACCACGTCGTTGCCGAAGCTTTGAAGCTTGTCCGCCGGCAGGCGGGCAGAGACATCATCCGCTCATCACAGGAGGCTTGACCATGGCCCGCATCACGCTCCGCCAATTGCTCGATCACGCTGCCGAACGGACCTATGGCGTGCCGGCATTCAACATCAACAACATGGAACAGGGGCTGGCGATCATGGAGGCGGCGCACGCCTGCGACGCGCCTGTGATCCTTCAGGTCTCCCGCGGCGCCCGCTCCTATGCGAACGACATCATGCTCGCCAAGATGATGGAAGCGCTTGAAGCGATGTATCCCGACATTCCGCTTTGCATCCACCAGGATCATGGCAATGATGTCGCGACGTGCCTCACGGCGATCCAGCACGGCTTCACCTCGGTGATGATGGACGGCTCGCTGAGGGAGGATGCGAAGACCCCTGCCGACTATTCCTATAACGTCGCGGTCACTGCGGAGGTGAGCCGTCTGGCCCATATGGTCGGCGCGTCGGTCGAGGGTGAACTCGGCTGCCTCGGGTCGCTCGAAACCGGCCATGGTGAAGCCGAGGACGGCCACGGCTTCGAAGGCGCGCTCGATCGTTCGCAACTCTTGACCGATCCGGATGAAGCGGCGCGCTTCGTCGCCGAGACCGAGGTCGATGCGCTGGCTGTGGCGATCGGCACCTCGCACGGCGCCTACAAGTTCACCCGCAAACCGACCGGCGACGTGCTCGCCATGGACGTGATCGAGAAGATCCATAACCGGCTGCCGGACACCCATATCGTCATGCACGGTTCCTCCTCGGTGCCGCAGGAGTGGCAGGATGTCTTTAACGCCCATGGCGGCGAAATGCGCGAGACCTACGGGGTGCCGTTCGAGGAGATCGTGCGCGGCATCCGCTTCGGCGTGCGCAAGGTCAATATCGACACGGATCTGCGCCTGGCGGCGGCCGCTGCCTTTCGCCGCGTCGCGGATACGAGCCGCAGTGAATTCGATCCGCGCAAGTTCCTGAAACCGGCCATGGACGCCATGTCGGCAGTCTGCAAGGCCCGCTTCGAGGCCTTCGGCACCGCCGGCAACGCTTCTCGCATCAAGGTCGCACCAATGTCGGAGATGGCCCGACGCTACGCAAGCGGCTCCCTGAAACCTCAGACGGCGCGGTCGCGGGCCGCCTGACCACATCCATCGAGAGAAAGGGACTGTGACATGAACGCCGATGCAAAGACAGAAATCAAAGGCAAGGAACGCTACAGGGCCGGGGTTCTGAAATACGCGCAGATGGGCTATTGGAACGGCGACTACGAGCCGAAGGACACCGACCTGATCGCGCTCTTCCGGATTACACCGCAGGAGGGGGTCGACCCGATCGAGGCGGCAGCCGCCGTTGCCGGCGAAAGCTCGACAGCCACCTGGACGGTCGTCTGGACCGATCGCCTGACGGCCTGCGACCAATATCGCGCCAAGGCCTACCGGGTCGATCCGGTCCCCGGAACGCCTGGGCAGTATTTCTGCTATGTCGCCTACGACCTCATCCTGTTCGAGGAAGGCTCGATCGCCAACCTGACGGCGTCGATCATCGGCAACGTCTTCTCGTTCAAGCCGCTGAAGGCGGCACGGCTTGAGGACATGCGCCTTCCCGTCGCCTATGTGAAGACCTTCAAGGGCCCGCCGACCGGCATCGTCGTCGAGCGCGAACGGCTCGACAAGTTCGGCAAGCCGCTGCTTGGCGCCACCACCAAGCCGAAGCTGGGACTTTCCGGAAAGAACTATGGTCGGGTCGTCTACGAGGGCCTGAAGGGCGGCCTCGACTTCATGAAGGACGACGAGAACATCAATTCGCAGCCCTTCATGCATTGGCGCGACCGCTATCTTTACTGCATGGACGCCGTCAACCACGCCTCCGCCGTCACCGGCGAGGTCAAGGGGCACTACCTCAACATCACCGCCGGCACGATGGAGGAAATGTACCGCCGCGCCGAATTCGCCAAGGAGCTCGGCTCGGTCATCGTCATGGTGGATCTCATCATCGGCTGGACGGCAATCCAGTCGATCTCGGAATGGTGCCGGCAGAACGACATGATCCTGCACATGCACCGGGCCGGTCATGGCACCTACACGCGGCAGAAGAACCACGGCATCTCCTTCCGCGTCATCGCCAAATGGCTGCGGCTTGCCGGCGTTGACCATCTGCATGCGGGCACCGCCGTCGGCAAGCTCGAGGGCGACCCGATGACCGTGCAGGGCTACTACAATGTCTGCCGGGAAATGAAGAGCGCGGTCGATCTTCAGCGCGGACTCTTCTTCGAGCAGGACTGGGCCGACATCAAGAAAGTCATGCCGGTCGCGTCGGGCGGCATCCATGCCGGCCAGATGCACCAGCTGCTCGATCTTTTCGGCGACGACGTCGTGCTTCAGTTCGGCGGCGGCACGATCGGCCATCCGATGGGCATCCAGGCAGGCGCCACAGCCAACCGGGTGGCGCTGGAAGCCATGGTGCTTGCCCGCAACGAAGGCCGCGACATTGCCAATGAAGGTCCTGAAATCTTGAGGGCCGCGGCCAAGTGGTGCAAGCCGCTGGAAGCCGCCCTCGATACCTGGGGCAATATCAGCTTCAACTATACCCCGACGGACAGTTCGGATTTCGTGCCGAGCGTAAGCGTCGCCTGACGGATATGACAGAAAGGAGAGACGACATGCGTATCACCCAAGGATGCTTCTCATTCCTGCCGGACCTGACGGATGAGCAGATCACGGCGCAGGTGGAGTACTGCCTCGGCAAGGGATGGGCGATCGGCGTCGAATATACCGACGACCCGCACCCGCGCAACACCTACTGGGAAATGTGGGGCAATCCGATGTTCGACCTCAAGGACGCCAAGGGCGTGATGATGGAATTGGAGGATTGCCGCAAGGCCCGCGGGCAGGACTACATCCGCCTCAACGCCTTCGATTCCAGCCGCGGCTTGGAGACCGTGACGATGTCCTTCATCGTCAACCGTCCCGACAACGAGCCGATGTTGCGGATGACCCGGACAGAGAGTCGCGGTCGCAGCCAGCGCTATGCCTGGGAAACGCAGCGGTAGAGGAGCAGCAAGATGGCGATGGCGGAAGCTTCATCAAGTGCCGAAGGCCTGCCGACATCGGTCGACCTCGCTGAGGAATACAAGGCCTCCGGCGTCGCCGAGATCCTCGACGAACTGGACCGGGAACTCGTCGGGCTGAAGCCCGTGAAGCAGCGGATCCGCGAGACGGCAGCCCTGCTGCTCGTCGAGCGCGCCCGCCGTGCAATGGGCCTCAGCCATGAGGCGCCGTCGCTGCACATGAGCTTCACCGGCAATCCCGGCACCGGCAAGACGACTGTCGCCCTGCGCATGGCCGATCTGCTGCACAGGCTCGGCTATATCCGCAAGGGGCATCTCGTGTCGGTGACGCGCGACGATCTGGTCGGGCAGTATATCGGCCACACGGCGCCCAAGACCAAGGAGATCCTGAAGAAGGCCATGGGCGGCGTGCTGTTCATCGACGAGGCCTATTATCTCTACCGTCCGGACAACGAGCGCGACTACGGCCAGGAAGCGATCGAGATCCTGCTGCAGGTGATGGAGAACAATCGCGACGACCTGGTGGTGATTCTCGCCGGGTACGCCGACCGCATGGATCGGTTCTTCGAGAGCAATCCGGGTTTCCGCTCGCGCATTGCCCATCATATCGATTTCCCCGACTATAACGACGGGGAGCTCCTGTCGATTGCCGAGAGCATGCTGAGTCGTCAGGGCTATCATTTCGACACCAAGGCGGCAGCCGTGATGAGCGACTACATCTCCCGTCGTCGGCGCCAGCCGCATTTCGCCAATGCTCGCTCGATCCGCAACGCGCTCGACCGGGCCCGGCTGCGGCAGGCGAACCGCCTGTTCGAGGAAAGCGCCGGGCCGGTCGACGCCGAGCAGCTGTCTACCATCACGGCTCGGGACATTTCCGCCAGCCGCGTGTTCAGCACCGTCGAGCCCAATCATCCGGAGATATCGCCATGAGCCAGAAGACCATCATAGCCCCGTCGGTCCTGTCGGCCGATTTCTCCCGGCTCGGCGAAGAGGTCGAGGCCGTCTGCGAGGCCGGCGCCGACTGGATCCATCTTGACGTGATGGATGGCCATTTCGTGCCCAACATCACCTTCGGGCCGCCGGTCATCAAAGCGATCCGCGACCGAACAGACAAGGTGTTCGACTGTCATCTGATGATCGAGCCGGCCGAGCGATTTCTCGGGGCCTTCGCCGTTGTCGGCTGCAACATCATCACCGTGCATGCCGAAGCGACCACCCACCTCGACCGGACGCTGCAGGCGATCCGCGACCTCGGCTGCAGGGCCGGCGTGTCGCTCAATCCCGCGACGCCGGAAACCGTCATCGAATATGTTCTGGACCGGCTCGACCTGATCCTGCTGATGTCGGTCAATCCCGGCTTCGGCGGCCAGGACTTCATCCCGTCGATCATCGAGAAGGTGGCCCGCGTTCGGGCGATGATCGGCGCGAGGCCGATCCTCATCGAAATCGACGGCGGGGTAACACCCGAGACCGCGCCGCTCGTCGCCCGGGCCGGCGCCGATGTGCTCGTTGCAGGTTCGGCAGTCTTCAGGGGTGGCCAGGAGGCCTATGCCGGCAATATAATCGCCCTGCGCACCGCCGCTGACGATCCGAGGCTGGCGGCACTTAAGAAGGTAAGGTGACGGCGACATGGCAGCGAACCCACCGCTCTGCGATTACGGCTGGAAGGCCGTCGATGCCCGCCTGCCGAATACCGACGGCCGTGACTGTTCGATCCTGGACTTTTCCGGGCCCAACGGACTGGTTGTCGTGTTCATCTGCAATCACTGCCCGTATGTGAAAGCGGTCATCGCCCGCATCGTCCGGGACGCGATCGAGCTGGAGGATCATGGCATTGGGTTCGTAGCGCTCAACTCCAATGATGCCGAAGCCTATCCGCGGGATTCGTTCGACAATATGAAGCGTTTCGCATCGCAAAACATGCTGCCCTTTCCCTATCTCTACGACGAGGACCAATCCGTCGCCAAAGCTTATGGCGCCGTCTGCACGCCCGACTTCTTCGGCTTCAACAAGGACATGGAACTGCAATATCGCGGCCGGCTGGACGCCTCTCGCAAGGAAATCGGACCAGCCGACCTGAGGCGTGACCTCTATGAGGCCATGGTCATGGTTTCGCGAACCGGCAGAGGCCCGGCGGAACAGCAGCCCTCGATCGGCTGCTCCATCAAATGGAAAATGCCAGTCTGAGGCATGGAAGGAACCATTCTATTGCTCGGCCGCGCCGGGGAATCGGACGGCTTTTTTATTCGGTCCCTTTTCAGGAAACCGCCTCAGGCCCCGCCCGTTTTGATGGCTTTCAGAAAGAAGGCCACGGGCGGGGTCCGAGGGAGGAGGCGGAGGCCTGCTGCATGTTTTCTTAAATCGTAGCCGACTTAAGGATGTCAGGCCGGCAGGGCGCCGGACTGCTTGGCGACATGCGTCGCGATCGCGTCCATCAGGGTCGGAGACAGGCAGTCGTAGGGTTGCAGTCCGAGTTCCGTCAGGCGTGTGCGAATTTCAGGCATCCGGTCGGGGTTGACGCCGCTTTCGATAATTGAAGAAACGAAGGCCGCGAATTCCGGCGGCGACCAGCCGGTCTCGTCACTGAGTTCGGTGTGAACGAAATCGAGGCCATAGAAGGGATGCTTGGTGTTCTCTATTCGGCCGTACATGTGCGTGCCGCAATCCTTGCAGGCGTAGCGCTGGATCGTCGCGCTCGGATCGACGATCTGCAGTTTCTCCGAGCCTGAGGCGACATTCACCTTGTCACGGCTGACGACGGCGATCTGAGCAAACGTGGCACCCTCCGGCTTCCAGCATTTGGTGCAGCCGCAGGCATGATTGTGCGCCGTCTGCGCACCGATCTCAACGGACACCGGATTGGTGGCGCATTGGCATTTCAGCGTGCCGCCGTGAAAGCCGGGGCTGGCCGGCGGAAAGCCGTTGTCGATCGATGGATGTAGCTTCAGCATTGGTTCCTCCTCTCGCTTGAACGTCTTTACGTCCTTCCGAGAAAGCAGGATCACGGCAAATGACGCCGGCGGCAATATAGCGGAAAGTGTCGGTTTTCAGGTCGAACCGCTGCGACCGCGCCTACAGCGCCGTGCGTCTTTTCAGACGCACAAGGTCGCTGCAGTCCATTGAATTGCTGCATGCTCTTATCCTTGGATCGGCTACGATTTAAGGGAAGTGCGGTAGCTCAGCTCTTCGCCCGGAGCATGGCGCGGGCCGGATCATAGCCCCAGAGGGCGGCCAGCATGAACAGGACGAAGCAGGCGCTGACCCAGGCGAGCGCCGTGAGATTAAGCTCGCCATAAAGCGCAAAGCGTATCAGTTCGACCGCATAGGTAAACGGGTTCAAAGCGCAGATATCACGCAGCAACGGCGAGCTTTCCGCCATCTTCCACAGCGGATAAAGCGCCGAGGAGAGGAAAAACATCGGGAAGATCACAAAGTTCATGACCCCGGCGAAATTCTCGAGCTGCCGGACGGTCGATGAAATCAGGAGCCCGAGGGCGCCGAGCATCAATCCGCTGACCAGCAATGCGGGCAGCACGGCGATATAGCCGATGGGCGGCAGCGTGATGCCCGTGAGCGCCGCAATTGCCAGGAAGACGGCGACCTGCAGAATGGAGACGATCACGCCGGCCAGCAGCTTTGAGAACAGCAACCACCAGCGCGGCAGGGGCGACGTCAATAATAGACGCATCGACCCCATTTCCTGGTCGTAGACCAGCGACAATGACGACTGCATGCCGTTGAACAGCTGGATCATCCCGCAAAGCCCCGGAAGGATATAGACCTCATAGGTGATATAGGTCTGGTACGGTGGGATGATCGACACGCCGAGCGCTGCACGAAAGCCGGCAGCAAAAACGATAAGCCAGACAAGCGGGCGAACGAGAGCGGCCAGGAAGCGGCCGCGCTGGCGAACGAAGCGCAGGTTTTCGCGGGTGATGATAACAGAAAGCGCAATCAGCCATGCCTTCATGCCGGAACCTCCCGACCCTCGGCCGTCATCGACAGGAATGTCTTGGCAAGCCCCTGTCCGCCAGCGAGGTCCTCGGCACTGCCATCGCTGAGCACCTTTCCACGATGCAGCACGACGACCTGATCGGCCGGCTGAATCTCGTCGACCAGATGGGTTGCCCAGAGCACGGCAAGGCCGCGCTCTGCCAGCAGATGCACATGATCGGTGATCGCCTGGCGGGAGGCAGCGTCCAGTCCGACCGTCGGTTCGTCGAGCAACAGGATCTTAGGGTCGTGGATCAGCGCCCGGGCGATCTCCATGCGGCGCCGATGTCCACCATTCAGCGCACGAACCTGCTCGTCGGCCCGCTCGGCCATGCCGAGCTGCGTCAGAGCCGCGTCGATCGCCAAGGCAGCCTGCCGTCCCGACAGTCCATGCAGTCCGGCGAAATAGCGTAAATTGCGCCGCACCGTCATGTCCAGATCGAGCGTCGGCTGCTGGAACACAACGCCGATACGGGCAAGCGCCGCACGCGGGTCGCGAGCAATATCGAAGCCGGCCACGCTGATATCGCCCTCCTTCGTCACCAGCAGCCGGGTGAGGAGAGCGAACAGGGTCGATTTACCGGCACCGTTCGGCCCGAGCAGCGCACAGAACCGCCCGGCCGCCACGGAGAAACTGACATCGTCGAGCGCCTTGCGCGATCCGTAGCTGTAGCTGACATGGCTGATCTCAAGCCCGGTCACAACGCGCCCTCCGAGGTGATCAATGCCGATCGTGGCGCAACGTCACCAGTAATTGTCGCCGGTTTTCCGGCAAGACGGAGGCAGCGCCGAGTCAGCCTGTTCGCCTCTACGTCTGAATGGGTCACGAGAATGACGGCAGGGCCGGTTTCGGCGATCAGCGCCTCTGTCAACGCCAACATTTCTTCGGCGGTCGCCGGATCGAGCGACACATAGGGCTCGTCCATCACCAGAAGTTCGGGTCGTCCGGCGAAAGCGCGCGCCAGCGCCAGCCGCCGCTGCTGCCCGAGGGACAACTGGCCCGGAAATTGGGGCGCCTTGTCGACGATGCCGACCCGCTCCAGTGCCGAAAGCGCCGCTTGCGTTCCGAGTTCAGTGTGCACCAAGGTCAGGTTCTGCAGGACGCTCCGCCACGGCAGCAGAACAGGCTCCTGAAACACCATGGCGATCTTTTCCGGGCGGTTGATTTCGCCCTTGAAGGCGTGGTCGATCCCGGCGATCAGCCGAAGCAGCGTCGATTTGCCAATGCCCGACGGGCCGAGTATGGCGAGCGTCTCACCAACCTCCATCTCGAAGTGAATGTCGCGGAGGATCTCCTCATCGCCGAATGCCTTTCGTCTGACATCGACCTTGATCATGCCGTCCTCCAGCGCCGTACCCGGCGCTCGGCCGGCTGCAGGAACAGAGCTTCGACCAGCAGCATCACGCCGATGAAAGAAAGCGCATAGACCAGCACCATGGCAACATCGAAGAGCTGGAAATAGAAATGAATCTGGAAGCCCACGCCGCTGGAGCGGCCGAGAAACTCGACCACCAGGACGATCTTCCATATCACTGCAATACCGGAGCGGGCAGCCCCGGCGAGGAACGGCGCAAGCTGCGGCATGATCACGTGACGCAGCCGCGCCAGAGGCGCCATGCGATAGACCTCAGCCATGGCGCCGAGGTTCGGATCGAGGGCCCTTGCACCTTCGCGCAGGATCGTGGCGACATTCGGAATCTTGTTGAGCACCACGGCCATGATCGCCGCCGTCTCGTTGAGGCCGATCCAGAGATAGCACAGCACGATGAGCACGAGGGCCGGCAGATTGAGAAACACGACGAGCCACGGATCGAGCCATCGATCGACGGAGGGAACGCGGCCCATCACGAAGCCGAGCGCCAAGCCGATGGCCATGGCCGGCACGAAGGCGCAAACCACGCGCCCCAACGTCATGCCGAGATGATAAGGCAAAGCGCCGGAAACAACGACGTCCACAAAAGGTACCCATAGCGTCCAGGGCTGAGGCAGGACGGAGGCGTCCGCCGTCAGTTCGGCCGCCGCTATCCAGAGCAGCAGCAGAAGGCCTAACGACATTGCCCGCACTAGTGCAGGATGTTGCAGCGTTTTATTCAAGGTGCAGAAACAATCCTTCGGGCAGGCTTGTTGCCTTGCCGACGAGCTCCGCTCCGCCGAGTTCCGCCATCAGCCGCAGAAACCGGTCGGCTGCCGCCTCGTCGATCGGCTTGCCGCTCGGAATGCCGGCGCGATAGCCGTCGCGCAGCGCGATGAATTCAGCGTCGTCTCCCGCATTCATCTTTTCTCGCAGTCCTTCCCACGCCGCGTCATCGTTGCGCAGCAGGTCCTTGGCCCCGCGCGACGCCTTATAAAGACCTTTGACGATGTCCGGATGGGCCCCGGCATACTCGCCCTTCAACACATAGCCGAGCAGCGGCGTGTCGGGATCCAGCTTGAGCGCCGCTGCGGCCTCGGAGACGGAGATCAGCTCATGCATGCCCTTGGCCTTCATCTTGGCGAGGAAGTGCCAGAAATTGATCGCGCCCGCCGTTTCACCGGCAAGCGCCGATTTGAAGATCAGCGGCGGCGCCCCGAACACCTGCTCAGTTTCAGTGGCCAAGTCCATGCCGTGTTGCTGCTTGGCATAGGCGCGCAGGATCAGCCAGCTCTTGTCGAGCGGCCCGCCGGCGATGCCGATCTTCTTGCCGGCAAGGTCCGGCAGCGCCTTGATGCCGCTGTCATCCTTCACCACCAGCCCCCCGACTGCCAGCGAATAGGGAATGAAGACGTAGTCCTTGCCGGCGGCACGCTGGTTGGCCACCCATATCCAGTCGGCCACCATCGTGTCAGCCTCGCCGCCCTCGAAGGCAACGCGCGTTGCACCGTTGTCTGCATAGTCCTGGACAGCCAGCTCGAAGCCGTTCTTGCGGTCGAACTCGTGGGCCTTGATGGTGGAAATCTCCCAGTTCACCGTGCCTGACGCCAGCATCGCCGCCCGCAATTGCGGCAGATCCTCGGCCATGGCAATCGCCGGTCCGAAGGCGAACAAACATGCGGCGAGAAATCGTTTCAAAACCTTCATTGCCTTCCCCTCGAAACTGCCGCCTTCGTTTCTGCCTTGCCGTCCAGCGGATTTCTATATGATTTCGCTACTCAGTTCGCGCCCGCACTCATTCCTTGCGTTTATCGGCGACGGTCAGGTCAGCATTGCGCTCCATATCGTATTGGCCATCGCTGCAGAACACATCATCGAGCTCGTAGCCCTTGCCGCCCGCCCCTATATTGGCGGGGTCAACCTCGCGGCGAGCATGTCCGCTATCGCCTTCTGGCAGCGATCTCTTCGGCACGCAGGCCCCACGGCGCGCCAAGCAGAACTGTAAGAACGACGCCGGTCGTCAAACGGATTTTCATCGCATTTCTTCCCTGTCCCCACCTGGTCACTGAATGGAAATCGCCACTTTCTGACTGTCGCTTGTCGTGTTCGGAATTCTCACCTCGTAGCTGCCCGGCTTTATGGCGATGAAGGAGAGGGTCGCCGTGCCCGCCTCGTCGAATTCGAGGCTGTCGATCGCCATGGGGCGGACTTCGATGCCGTTGATGACGATCTCGTTCATCCAGATCGCCCGAAAGAACGGCTCACCGGTAATGGCGAGTTCCGCCGAGCCATCCGCCGTGATGCGCATTTCGTAATAGGCGCCGGACTGCAACGCAACGGCACCCTTGCCCAGCGGCTTGCCGGAGCCGAGCGTGATCTCGATCGGCTCGCCCCGATTGCATTTGGCGAGTAACCCGGCAAAGCCGAGGTCGGTGCAGAGCGGCGCCGCGACGGCCGGGGTTGCGGAGAAGAGCGCAGCCAGCGCCGCGAAAACGCATTTATGCATGAAGATCCTCCCAATGTGTCGATGCATCGTGCCGTCTCAATTCGGAGCGACCACAACTCCCCAGGGCTGCTCGCCGACTTGCACTGATCGGAGCACCTTTTCCGCCTTGACGTCTATGATACTAACGTCGTTGGAATTGCCATTCGTGGTGATCAGGAACTCCTCGCCCGGGGTGAATGCCATCTGCCAGACCCGCTGCCCCACAAGCAGGTAGTCGAGAACCTCATCCGTCGCCCCGTCGATGACCGCTACGCGGTTGGCCGGGCCGAGCGCCACGAAAATGCGCGAGCCGTCCTTGGTCGCCTTGACGCCGACCGGCTGCAACCATTCCGGCAGTACGCCCGGCACGGCAAAGCTGATCTTCTTGGCGATTTTCGGCTCGGATGCCGACAAGTCGATCACGGAAACCGTGCCGCCGATCTCGGAACTGACGTAAAGCTTCTTGCCGTCGGCCGTGAACTCGGCATAGCGCGGCCGCTGGTCCACCAGCACGTTGTGCACGATCTTGTAGGTCGAGGCGTCGATGAAATGCGCCATGTTGGTGGTTTCGGAGGTATTGATCACGGTCTTGGCATCCGGACTGACCGCGACACCTTCCGGTTCGACGCCGACCGGCACCTCGGCCAGCACCTGGTGTGTCTTGACGTCGACGACGGTGACCAGATTGTCGTCCTCGTTGGCGATGTAGAGCGGATTTCCTTTGGGATCGAGGGCGAAAAGTTCCGGATCCGGGCCAGACGGCAGCGTGTGCAATTCCTTGTAGGTGTCGGGATCGAAGACCCGGACGGTGTCGTCATCCGACGCACAGACATAGAGTTCCTTGCCATCGGGGCTGATGGTGATGCCGCGCGGCCTGTTGCCGGCCGGAAATGTGGCGATGACCTCCCAGCTTTGACTGTCGAGCACGGTCACGCTGTTGCCGCGCTCGTTGCTCACGAAAACCTTGTTGGCTTCGGCAGGACTGGCAAGCATCAGAACGGCTGGCAAAAGCACCAGTACGGATCTCGGCATTCTATCCTCCAAAGGCGTGGCAGGCTGTTTCGGGCGCATCGATGCCCAGCGTATCGAGTGGCGAGTGCTGGTGCAGGTAACCGTCCTGTGGCGACACGGAAACCGTCACCCGGCCGTCGGTCAAAAGGATCGGCTGGCGCAGTTGTCCGTTCCAGGACCGGAAGGTCAGCTTCTGGCCCTTGAACGCAGCCAATTCGAAATCCGCCGAAAGGGCATATGCCCGCACGGTCGCCGGATCAGCCTTGCCGGACCGCGTCACGACCTCGCCGATCACCCGCATGGCGAGCCAGGCCTGATAGTCCTCCTCGCGCATGTTGCGGCTGGTGAGTTTCTCGAAGCGGCGTTGGAACTGGGTCGCGCCCCAAGCTTCATGAGCGGCATGCCAGGACACCGGGCGAAGGCCCGCCGATCCCGCAACGGGTCTCGGATCCCAAGTATGATAAGGCAAATAAGGTGCGAAAACGCCGGCCTCATCGGCCGCGATGATCACGTCATAATCCTCGGCGTCCTGTGTAAAAACGGGGATTTGTTTTTGCACCATAACATGGCCAGTATCCGTGCGGCGGCCCCCGCCGGTGTCGACGAACTCGCGCTCCTCGACGATCTTCGCGCCGAATTTGGCTGCCGACTTGCGATAGCTGTCGGCCAGCAGCCTGTCTTCGGGATGAGAGCCGTGGATCAGCAGGATACGCGACCATTTCTTCCACATGAGAAACTGGACAATGCTGTCGCTGAGCATGGAGCGGCTCGGCGAGACATGCAGCACATTGGCCCGGCATTCGGCATCGCGCAGGGCGTCGTCGCGGGCGCCCGCGTTCATAAGCAACACCTCGCGTCCGGCCCGGTCGGACAGCGCCTTGAGGATGTCACCTTCGGCGATCACCGCGATGAGGCCGATACCATCAGCTTTCAACGCATCGAGTGCCGCTGCTGCCTTGTCCGGCGCCACCGCCTGCGTTTTCACCGTGTAGTCCATGCCGGTGAAGGCGCCGGTCGTCCTGTTGTCCTCGTTCCCCAGCATTGCGCCGGCAAAACCCAGATCGGCAGGCGGCGCGTCGAGCCGAGAGATCGGCGGCCCGACCACACGATCGATCCGCAGCACGGCCGTCTTCACCTCCACCGCCCGCAAAGGGGACGCGACAAGCATCGCCGCCAATAAAGAGGCAAGCGCAAGCGATAGCTTAGACATCGCCGGGGCGACCTCCCAATCTTCCGACACTCCTCTGGAAGAGGAGATTAACAGCGCAATTTGTACAGCAAAACCGAGACTTATGGAGCGTAGTCTCGAAAAATGCCTGTGCTAGGCTGAGCCTTATGCAACGCATCCTGATGGCCCTTGTGCTCGCCTTGTCGCCGACGCTTGCTTTGGCAGCGCCGCAGAAGCCGCTGATGTCGGGCGCCAAGGTGGCGTTCCTTGGCCTGACCTTCATCGATCTCTCGACGGAGGGCGCCTATAATGGTGTGCGCGCCGACGAAACAGCGCGGATCGAACTCCTGAAGAGTGCCACGCGCGATCGATTCGTCGACGAAGGTTTCGTCGTCCTCTCGAATGATCCCGTGGCGACCGAACTTGCCGCCACGGTCAACCCGGCCGACTGCTACGGCTGCGACGTGCGCATGGCCGCCCGGCTCGGCGCCGACTATGTGCTGGTCGGCGAAGTGCGGAAGGTCTCCAACCTCGTCCTATCGATCAATCTCGTGCTGCGCGATGCACTTTCCGGCGAGAAACTGCGTGGCCTTGCGGTCGACATCCGGTCGAATACTGACGACAGCTGGCTGCGCGGCATGCGCTACATCCTGAAAAACCACTTCTTTAAATCGTGAGGCGTTTCATGCGATATCTCGGTCATCTCCTGCTGACAATCCTGCTGCTGTTGCCAAGTACAGTCCTTGCCCATGGTCCGACACGCCAGAAGCTGGTGCTCTCGGTCGATGTCGCAGCAGCACCGGATGCCGTCTGGGCGGTGATCGGCAATTTCCAGGATATGAGCTGGCACCCGGCCGTGTTCTCGACCACGGGCCAGGGTGGCAACGCGCTTGACGCGACCCGCGTGCTGACGCTCAAAGAGGCCGAAGGCCCGACAATCTCCGAGGTCCTCTACAAGTATGATGCGGCGAAAATGTCCTATTCCTACAGGATCACCGAAGTCGACGTGTCAGTGTTGCCGGTCACCAACTATTCCGCGCACCTGACGGTGACGCCGAAGACCGGCGGCGGCTCGCATATCGAATGGAAGGGCGCCTTCTATCGCGGCTATCCGAACAATGATCCCCCCGCCAACCTGAACGACGAGGCCGCCCTTGCCGCTGTTGGCGCAGTCTACAAGGCCGGCCTCGATGCGCTCGAAAAGAAGTTCGGCAAATAGCCTCCGCCTCCTCGCCGCGGTGCTCGTCGGCCTGGCGACGCCGGACGGCACCGTCGCCGACTATGCCTATGTCACCAACCAGTCGTCGAGCGATCTCAGCGTGGTCGATCTCGACCGAATGGTCGAGGTAGGACGGATCTCAGTAGCGGGCCAGCCGGCGGGCATCGCCGTCGCGCCCAAGCTCGCTGCCGTTTTCACCGTCAGTCCGGACAGCAAGATGCTGCGCCGCTACGGCATCCCCGGCGGCGCGCCGGTCGCCGAACGGAGGCTTGACGGCGGGCCGATCGGCGTTGCGGTTGACGAGCGGCGCGGCCGGGTGTTCGTATCGGACTGGTACAATGCGCGCGTCTTTGTCATCGCCGCTGATGGCCTTGCCACTTTGAAGGTGCTTTCAACGGGCAGCGCGCCGGCCGGCCTTGCACTATCCCCCGACGGAAAGTGGCTGGCGACAGCCGACCGGGATGCCAATCAGGTTTCGATTTTCGATGCTGAGACGCTGACGCTTCAACATCGGGTGACCGTCGGATCGCGTCCGTTCGGTGTGACGTTTTCGCCTGACGGCCGGCTGTTTTCCGCAGATGTCGGCAGCAATACGGTAACGGCCGTCGATCCCGTCAGCGGCCGGGTCCTTGGCCGTGCCGCGACCCGCGAACGACCCTATGCCGTGGCCTTTGCCTCGGGACGAGGTTTCGTCACCAACCAATATGACGACAGCGTCAGCGTCTTCGACGCGCAAAGCCTGGCCGCAGTCGCCCTCATCAATACCGGCGAGTATCCGGAGGGCATCGATACATCGACGGACGGCCGACAGATCGTCGTGGCGAACTGGTTTTCAAACAGCCTCACGGTAATCGACTCCAACAGTCTGAAGGTTATTGGCGAGATCGCCACCGGCGACGGACCGCGCGCTTTCGGACGCTTTCTGGCGCCGGCGCCCGGTGATGTCGCGGTCCCCTCCATGTGGCGGTGACCGTTTCACCGCCCACCCGGCTTCAGCGCCGAGATCGTGGCGCACCGTGTAAGGGAGCCCGCCGGACGCTCGATAAGTAGGAAATAGGAAAGAAGACAGGCGCAGGCGGATCAGTTTGGCAGCTCGAGGGGCCCCGTGCCCATGTCGTTCAGGAGCGGCACACCCGCCTCGGCGAGAATGGCGTTGATCTCGGACTGGTTTCGGCGGATCAGGGAATTCAGCTTGCGCTCCCAGACTTTCTCGCCCTGCCGCACGCCCATGGTGATGCGGTAGAAGAGCTTCGGCGAAGTCGGCTCCGACAAGAGCGGCGTCACTTTCAACTCCGGATGACTCGCCTTGACCAGCGGGGCACCGATCGGGCCCCACAGGATGGCCGCGTCAATGGCACCGGATTTCAGGTCGGCCAGCATCTCTTCAGCCGGGTCCTCGTAGCGCCGGTCGACCATCAGATGGTATCCCTTCGCCTTCGGCATCAGTCCGTTTCTTGCCACATGCGTAGCCGGCGGAGTTCCCGCGATGACGCCGATCCGCTTGTCCTTGAGAAGAGGGTCGGCCAGAGTCGTGACGCCTGCCAGCGGACTGCCAGACGCGACGATCAGCATATAGGCCGAGGTGTAGTAGTGGTTGGTGTTCAATACCAGTTCGTCGCCCTGGGCATAACCGATGACCACATCGCAAGCATTGGCTTGCAGCGTCTTGCGAATAAAGCCGGTCGCCATGGGAAACCAGGTGTATTCGAGCGGCAGTCCGAGCCTCGATGCCATCAGTTCGGCGATCCTGTTCTCGAACCCTTTACCTGAGCGATCCGACATCGGCAGATTGGCCGGATCGGCACAGACACGAAACGCCTGTTTCGATACCAGGTCCGACGTCTGAGCCGCCGCCGACGTTGTCAAGGCAACCGCCAGCAGCAGAACGCCGGCGGCTGCAGCGAGGCTAATCGCGGCCGAGGCAATCGTTTTCAGCATCTCGGATCGCATCGGATTTCGGTTCCTTTTTGGCCGGGCGTCCCCGCGGCAGGGCATCGGCTCCGCGCGCCTTCAAATAGGTGTAGATGTCATCGAGATAACACATCACGTTGACGTTCTGACCAAAGGCGGGCATCACCGAATGCTCGGCAACATTCACCTTCTTGCGTCCGTTCGTGACGACATCGACGAAAGCATAGTAGTCCATTGTTATCGCGGACTTCTTCAAGGCTGGCGCATAGCTCGAGCCTTCGCCCTCTGGGCCATGACAGACATGACATTCGGAGTGATAACGGCGAAAGCCCGAATAGGTCATCCAGTCGACCGTGCCATCCTTGGCGATATTGAAGGTCGGAACGTCATCGGCGGTGTAGTAGCGCCCATTTTCGTCGCGGACAGCGGTGATATTGTCCGTAGCCGCCGGGGCGTCCTGTGCGCCGGCGGCACCGGCCATAAGCGTCCACACGGCGAAGATCATCGGCAGTGCTGGTCTGATTCTGGTCATCTTACGTCCTTTTAGGCAGAGAACGAATTGGCGCGGGCTTTCATGAACCCGCGCCAATTCCCTGGGCGTGCCTTTTACTTCGGCAGCGAGAACACGGTGAGCGTGCCACCCAGCGCAGTATAGTTGCTGAGGGCCGAGTAGCCGCCGACGGCTCCGAGACCATCAGTCGGGTTGGTCAAGCCGGCCGCCAGGCCGATACCCGCCCAACCACCGACACCCGAAAGCACGGCCACATACTGCTTGCCGCCATGGGAATAGGTCATCACGTTGCCGATCACTCCGGAAGGCGTCTTGAAGCGATAGAGCTCCTTGCCTGTCGCGGCGTCGACCGCCTTCAGATAGCCCTCGAGCGTTCCGTAGAAGACCACGTCACCGGCGGTTGCCAGAGCGCCCGACCAGACGGAGAACGGTTCGGGCAGCGACCACTTGATCTTGCCTTCCTTGTTGTCCCAGGCAATGAAGTTGCCCATGCCTCCGTGGCTATCCTTCGGCGGATACATCGACAGCGTGGCGCCGACATAGGGCTGGCCGGCTGTGTAGCTTACCCGGAACGGTTCGTAGTCCATGCAGACGTGGTTGGTGGGCACGTAGAACAGCTCGGTCTTCGGCGAGTAGGCCGCGGGCTGCTGGTCCTTGGTGCCGAGCGCGGCCGGGCAGACGCCGGTCGTGTTGGTGTCCTCGCCATTCTGCTCGGTCGAATACTGCGACACCACCTGCGGCCGGCCATACTGGTCTGACTTCGGGTCCATGACGACTTCAGTCGCCCAGTTGACGGTGGGATCATATTTCTCCGCCACCAGCAGCTCGCCGTTGACACGATCCAGCGTATAGCCAAAGCCGTTTCGGTCGAAATGGGTCAGCAGCTTGCGATCCGTGTCGCCGATCTTCTGCTCGGTGAGGATCATCTCGTTGATGCCGTCATAGTCCCATTCGTCATGCGGCGTCATCTGATAGACCCATTTGGCCATGCCGGTGTCGACATCGCGCGCCCAGATGGTCATCGACCAGCGGTTGTCGCCGGGCCGCTGGGTCGGGTTCCAGGTCGAAGGGTTACCCGACCCGTAATACATCAGGTTCTCTTCGGGATCATAGGAATACCAGCCCCAGGTCGTGCCACCGCCGATCTTCCACTGATCGCCTTCCCAGGTGGTGAGGCCTGAGTCCTTGCCGACCGGCTTGCCGAGATGAGTGGTCTTTTCAGGATCCATCAGCGTGTCGCTATCCGGGCCCATGGAATAACCGCGCCACAGGAGCTTGCCATCGGCCATCGAATAGGCCGTCACGGAACCGCGAACCCCGAACTCACCGCCGGAGATGCCGACGATGATCTTGTCCTTCACCGGAAGAACGGTGGCAGTATTGGTCTCGCCCTTGGCCGGATCGCCGTTCTTGACGCTCCAGAGCACCTTGCCGGTCTTGGCGTCCAGTGCGACCACGGTCGTATCTGCCTGGTGCAGGAAGATCTTGTTATCCGCATAGGCCACGCCCCGGTTGACGGTGTCGCAACACATGACGGGTATGACTTCCGAATCCTGCTTCGGCTCGTATTTCCAGATGATCTGGCCCTCTTTGCTGAGATCCAGGGCATAAACCGTATTCGGGAACGGCGTATGGACATACATGATATCGCCGACGACCAGCGGCGAGCCTTCATGACCGCGCAGAACACCGGTCGAGAAGGTCCACGCCACCTGTAGTTTGTCGACATTATCCTTGTTGATCTGGTCGAGCTTGGAGTAGCGCAGATTGGCGTAGTCGCCGGTTTGGATGGCCCATTGATTGGGGTCATCGATTTGCTTCTGCAGTTCCGAGTTGGCGAGGGCGACATGCGCACCGCCTATCGACATCAAGGCAAGCATTGAAAGAATTCGTTTCATTTCATCCTCCTCTTGAGTGCTGCCGATCAGGGCACTTCACCCCGCTCGCCCCGGGAAAACCTTGCGGTCTCCTCTTTCCCGGTATCGGCTTGCGACACTATTTTCGAAGATCCATGCGCTGCCTGGGCCGCCTTCCTCCTGCTGGTGTACCGGCTCCTGTTTTGCGGTTAAGGAAACTTCGCCAGATATGCGATTAGATCGGCGCGCTCGTGATCCTTGCGCAATCCCGCAAAGGTCATCTTGGTGCCGGGCAGGAAGGCTTTGGGATTGGTCAGAAACTCGCCGATCTTGTCCGGCGTCCAGACCAGGCCGCTCTCGGCCACCTTGCCCATCGCAGTGGAGTAGGCAAAGCCTTCGGCTTTGCCGGCTGGCCGGCCGAGTATGCCGGTCAGCGCAGGGCCGGTCTTTGCCTTGGCATCTGGACCAATCGCGTGACAGGCCTGACACTTGCGAAAGACCTTCTCGCCCGCGGCCGGATCACCCGCCGCGGGATCCAGCGCAAGCGCCGGTTCGACCGCGCCCGTGAATATTCCGCCGAATACGACTACAGCCGCGACGAGGGCACCAAGTCTTGAAGTCATCCATTCCTCTCCCTTACGCGGCGTTCAGCCGCTCTGCATGCCAGCGCACGTGGTCTTCGCCGAAGCTGGCCACGAAGTAATAGCTATGATCATATCCCGCCTGCAGCCGCAGGACGCCGGCCTGGCGGCGCTCCGCCAGCAGTCGGGCCATCGCCTCGGGCTGCAACTGTGCGAGAAACTGGTCCGCCGCGCCCTGATCGATCAGGATATCGCCTTGCCAGCCAAGTTCGCTCAGCAGCAGGCAGGCGTCATACTTGCCCCAATGCGCCTCGTCGTCGCCGAGATAGGCCGAAAACTGCTTACGGCCCCAATCCGAGCGGGTCGGGTTGACGATCGGCGCAAAGGCCGAAACCGAACGGAATAGGCCGGGATTGCGAAAGGCGATGGTCAGCGCGCCATGGCCGCCCATCGAGTGCCCGGTAATGCCGTTGACGCCGTTGACCGGCAAGTGCTCCTGCAGCAAGGCGGGCAGTTCGGTGACGATGTAATCATACATCCGGTAGTGCCGTGCCCAGGGTTGCTGCATCGCATTGACGTAGAACCCCGCGCCCTGACCGAGATCATAGTCTTCGTCGTCAGCAACGCCCTCGCCGCGCGGCGAGGTGTCGGGGAAAAGCAGTGCCAGTCCCTGCTCCGCCGCGTGCCGCTGCAGTCCGGCCTTGATCATGGCGTTCTCATGCGTGCAGGTCAGCCCCGACAGAAACCATAAGAGCGGGACCGGACGCGTCCGCGCCTGCGGCGGCATGTAAAAGCCGAAGGTCATCTCAACGCCACAAGCCTCGGACGCGTGCCGGTAAACCAACTGGGTCCCGCCGAAGCATTGGTTTTGCGCTACAAGTTCCATCTTTGCGCTCAATAGATCACTACGCTTCGGATGCTTTCGCCGGAATGCATCAGTTCGAAGCCCTTGTTGATGTCGTCGAGCGGCATCGTGTGGGTGATCATCGGATCGATCTCGATCTTGCCCTCCATGTACCAGTCGACGATCTTCGGCACGTCGGTGCGGCCGCGGGCGCCGCCGAAGGCGGTGCCCATCCAGGAGCGGCCGGT
>NZ_NWTH01000047.1:0-33954 GCF_002531555.1 Sinorhizobium sp. BJ1 | reverse complement strand
ATCACCGAACTCACAAGAAGGGAATCCTCAGCCCGACTCCGTCTTCAACGGACGTGCTCTAATTAAAAATCTGTGAAAATAGTCGATAAAATCCACTTAAAATTACCAGGAAAAGAACTGATCTCGTAAATTGAGGAATATCTAAAACTTTAAACTTCCTGAAAACAGGATATTGGTTCTCGACGATTATCGTCTCTGACAACAGGGAGACGCAAAATGGTCAGAAGAACCTTGAGTATGAGTGCGGCGATAGTATTTGCCACTTTTTATTCGACCATCGGCAAGGCTGACGACGGGATCGTCGTGCATGAGCAGAGTGCGTTTGAACTTTTCGAGGGAAGAGAAGAGTCGCGGATTTCCCCGGCTCCCAACCAGGAAGACGCAGCGGTCGCCCCGACTGAAAAGGACTATTCGATTCAAACGAGCAGTATTTCGACCCGCCGGATGTTCAACAACGCAGGCGTCGCCGGCGGATTGGCCGACGAGGATATTCCCCTCTGCCTTGACATCAAAGCACCACCAGCGCGCCTTCAAACGCAGTCGAAATACAGATCAGACGACTTCTCAAAGTCGGCGATCGACGGCGAGGCCCTGGCGACGCGTGACAAGACCGTGCAGCCAATTCGCGATTCCATTCGTCTTCTGACGAATGTAGCCTATGCACAGTCGAGCAGCAGTGCCGTTATGCAGGCTCGTGCCGACTGCGTCCTTCGCAATTTGGACCGGTGGGCAACCGAAAAGTCCCTGACTGACATGCGCTCCACCGACGCTTACCTGACCCGTGATCGCTGGATTTCCGAGATCGCGCTCGCGCTCAACTACGTGAGCAAACGAGTTGAGCTTACCAGCGAGCGGAAGGAGCTTTACTCCACGTGGCTGGGAGCGATCGCCCGGGACACGATCGACGCGTATTCGCTTCGGTTGGGCCCGAAATCCAAAACGAACAATCACCGGTATTGGGCGGGTCTTTCCGTCGCTGCCGTGGGGTTCGTGGTCGATGACCAAGATCTCAAGCAATGGGGCAAGGCCAGTTTCGAAATCGGCGCTTGTCAGGTGGACGATCGTGGCTTTCTACCTGCCGAGCTTGCACGCGGTGAAAGGGCCCTTGAGTACCACGTCTATGCGCTGCGCCCGCTGGCGGCAATCTTAAAGCTCGCCGTCGACAATGGAGAGCCTATTCAACCAAAGTGCCTCGGTGGCTATGAGCGATTGACCGCCCAGACCCGCGATTCACTCAAGGACACCACCGCGTTCGAACAGGTCGCCGGTCTGCGTCAGACGACCAACATTCGCGAGAGCAGCTATTCCGACGCGTTGAAACTGAGTGAACTGAAGGTCTTTTAGAGGACCGATCAGCACCAATGTTCTCGTTGGGGAATGATAGCTCGTGTTCGTAGAAACTTGAACTCCAGCCCGCTTGCTCAGACCCCGCTAGAGAGGCGTTGACGTGCCCATTGAAAGGCCTCGTCGATGGAGGAGAACTTGGTCGCCTGCCAACGACGATGGTCGTGGATCAGCCTCTCGGAAATCCAGAAATCGCCACCATTGCCGGGGAGCTCCCATCCAACAATATCGAGAGCACGGGCCCGGACGAATACCCGCTGTGCGTGGCTTCGAGAAATGATGTAGCGCTTGGCGAGATCGCCGATCCGCAACGGACCAACCCATGTCCGCGCCTCCAGGGCTCCTTCTGGCGACAATCTCGACATCAGGTCGTGGAGGATGTTGCTGCCGGATCCAGTCCGAACAAAGGCGTCCACAGTCTGCGGCGGGTTCGACCAGGCCGGATCGTGAAACAGCCGCCTCGCCATTCTTGGATGTGCATGCCACAGCAATCGTTGATCCGCCAACGACTGCTCATATCGTGTACCTTGATCGAGCGTGTCGAGCGATTTCAAATGCCCATCGAACCATTCGCGAATTAGCGCTTCAGCCATGTCCGCAACCTTAAGCGGACGAAAGCGCTTGTCTCCTGTTGCCGCAACTTCAAGCAAAAGATGGTAATTGCGCATCTCGGTCAGATGAGCGACCGCTGTATTCTTGCTGGCAACATCGTTGCCGACCATAAAGGCGACCAGGTTTGCGGCCGTGAGGCCGGGACGCGAAGGGTCGGTGACGTGCTCGAAATGGAGCGCCAGAATGGCGTGCGTCAGCAGCCATTTCTGCATGTCTGCGACATAGCGAACGATCCGAGGTGCCGCATCATGCATGGCAACAAGCTTCAGCGCGGCCTCCCGTAGGGCGTCGGGAAAAGAGGGGTTCGCCAGAACAGCCTCAATCGTGAGTGCCTCCGAAACATCGTCGACTCGATCAGTCAGGGTCGATGTCAAACTCATCGGACACCCGCCGAGATACGCTGCGTAGGAAACTGCCAAATCCGAGCATGCAGAGTCGGGGCGCTCGCGAACGAGCGCCAAAGGTCCATCGTTGAAGACAACTTCAAAGTCCTGCTTGGTATAGAAACTGGTTGCTATTTTACTCTAAGAATAAATTGGTACTATGCTTGCGATCTTTGCCGCACCACTCAATGTCTCCCCAAGGTCTCACCATGATAAAACATATATCAGTAATTTAACGTTTTCTTTACCACACCTTACTTATCTGACGGGAGGTCTCGTGGGAAAATTTCAGCGGGAAAGGTTAATGCGGTGGACGCTGTAGGACTGTCGAGTACTCGAGAGGTTTCAGCTTGTCGTTATCACTACATCCGGAAAATTGTCACCGCGTACATTTACGCAGTGAGCAAGCGCAATTTGATATTTGGCCAGTTGGATACTAAGTCCCGTCCCTCGATAGACCACGAGTTGCTATCCGCAGCTGATCGTCGGCCACTGCTCCGGGATCCGATCAGAGTGGCGGCTGTGGAGGAAATTCGTTTGAACCTAGCCACCAAGGCTTCTGCCGGTTGGTCGGCGACTTTGGCCGCTACTTCTCTGGCAGCCCTGCCTTGATCAAGTCACTCACCTGTCGGTCTAGAATGTCGTCGTCGAAAAGGTGAGCTGCCTCCATTTTTCCGCAGTCCAACTCGGATCAAGCTCAAGAGCTTTCTTCGTCTGGTTCTTGGCTTCGTCGATCCTCCCCAGGTTGACGGCGTTGATCGACCTGACAAGAGGGATGCCCGCAAACCAGTCTCCCAGCGTCTTCATAGCTTCATCCGATTCCTGATACCTGCCACCGGCTGTCAGCACGAAACCCTTCATGAACACGAGCATTGGATTGGCTGGATCATTCCTGATGCCCAAGTCTGTCCATGACACGGCTTTGTCGATATCGCCTGCTGCGGCTGCAACTTCGGCCAGCATCCCAACCATGAAAGCATCATTCGGAGCTAAGGCGATGGCCGCTTCGGCCTCCCTGAGGGCGTTCTTGGATTCGCGTTCAACAAGATTGGCGTATGCGAGCAACCAATGCCCCATTTTCCGCTCCAGGGACGAGAGATTGTCGCTCGCCATCCCCTGCTTTGCCAGCTCTCCAACACGGCGCAGGTCCTCCTTCGTATCCTGCGACCAGCCGTTGATTGCGCGTGCGTAGTGCAGAAAACCCATTTTGAGCTTCAGGAGTGCGGAGTCGGGGAATTTTGCCATTCCCTCGGCCCATATCTGAAAGGCTTCCTCCATCCCTTGGGGCGTGAACTGCATGAATTTGTCATGGCCTCTGAGGTAATAGTCATACTCCTCAAGGCTGGCGGCATCCTTGCTCCAGGCTTCGCCGTACCGCGACCGCTTTAGCTGCCCGGTATTGCTGGAAATAGCTCCGACAATCCTTTCGGTGATAGCATCCTGGAGCGCCATGGGATTGTTCCCGGACTGGTCGAAACGCTCGGCCCAGACGTGAGCGCCTGTCTTGGCGTTGATCAGCTGCGCCACGATGCGGACCTGGTCAGCGTGCTTTCTCACGCTTCCTTCGAGCACATAGGAGACATTGAGTTCCTTGCCGATCTGCCGGACGTCGGTCGGTTTTCCCTTGTACGCGAACGACGAGTTCCTCGCGATGACCGACAGGTCAGGCGCTCTCGCCAGGCCAGCGATGATGTCTTCGCTGACGCCGTCGCTGAAATAGCCAAGGCTCGGATCGTCGCTCATGTTGTCGAAGGCCAGAACGGCGATGGAAGGGACGTTCGCCGACGCCGGAGCGCCAAAAAAGTTGAGGTAGAGCCAACCTCCGGCGAACACGAGGAGAGCGACCGCCGCTGCGGCGGTCCAAGGCATGTAAGATTTCCCACGGCGGCGTCGGCCCCGGATCTTGGGGACGCCCAGGAGCTTGATGCGATAGACGGGTACGGGCTCGTCCATGTTTTTCATCAAGTGCTCGCCCATGGGCTCAAAGCCGAAGGAGAGCTTCTTCTGCCCCGTGATCTCAATGAGGATGCCCGCGATGTTGCACGAGCCATTGCAGAGACGCCGGATTATGGGCGTTCACGGCATCGCCGAAAGAAAGTGGAAATGCTCTTTGCGCATCTCAAGCGCATTCTTCGAATGGCCAGGCTGAGACTGCGAGGTCCATGCGGTGCACGGGATGAATTCCTCCTCGCAGCAACGGCGCAAAACCTCAGAAGGCTGGCGAAGCTCAGGCCCTTACGCCTGCCAACCGCTGCCATGGCCATTTAATGGCCTGCGGCTTGGAACCATCCCACCGCATCAGAACGAGAGACACCGTGCCAACTCTTCGAAAAACCGCGTGCAGAGCGCCAACGGCGCTCAAACACCGCCTTTTTCAACGATATCCGCCAAGTGCGAACTCAGCAAAAAGCGCCGCCGCTCTTGACCGGCGACGAAAACGCGAAATCAATCACGCATGAAGACAACCAGGCACCCGAGGACCACCGCCGCAAAACTGTCCGGGGCTTAGCGGAATCCTTGTCTGGCTTTTGCGAAATGCGCATCCCCCATCATGGATGGCGACGGCGTTGCGTATGTCACCCCTGTCAAGACTAGCTCATCGGTAGGTCGGACGATAAACCGCCGCGTTGCCAGAAGTCGATTGCTTATCCCTCGTCTGATCCCAGGCAGCGAAGTGAGGACGAGGCGGGAAGAGAGACCAATCTCGACAGGGCTTGCGATGGCAGCTCTGCCTCAGAGGCGTAAGGCGAAGGCTCACCTTGGGCGACAACTTCGGCGTCAGCAACGCGTCGCGAATGGCGATCGCCAATGGTTCCTCCGATAGGCCGCTCCACCCATTACGGGCTGTCTGTGACTGGCGTTCGCTTGGCAGCTACTCACCGGAACTATTGCTGGCTAGCTCGGGTTTTCTAGAGATCCCAACTTCGAGCCTGTATCGCCACGGAAGGGCTGCAACTCCGCGGCGCCTAAACTGAAGGACGAGTCCTATGAGGCACAAACTGACCCGAGATTTCGTCGCCGCCCCATTACTTGCAATCGCCGCCCTGTTCACAACTTCAGCACTCTCCAACGACCCCGGAACTGGCGCGCAGAATGAGCGTTGCCGCGTCGCTCCGGGTGCGGGCGCCAATCGGGGGACGCTCACAGAAAAGCTTGATGATTGCGACGGAGTTCTGAAGCCGCCAACAGTCGGCGACACCGAAATGGTCGAGCCCGCTCCTGACGTCGGAAGAACGCCCGTGATCCGTCCAGACGAGTTGCCAGAACAACAGTAACGGTCCGAAGCCCAGTAGGCTATGGCCAACCTCATCTGCCGACTTGCTAATGGTTTCGCTCGCGTCCATGCGCTGAGCAGCTCCAGCTTTGGTCCTCATCAATCTGCATAGAACAAATAAAAAAGCTTTTGCTGCGTGTAGAAGCGCCACGCCTCCTACAAGGGTCTGCGCGAAGTTCAGGACAATGCCGCGGTGTGCGATATGACCGTTCCGGCCGGCGGCCGTTGATCATCGCGATCGATCAAGGTCAGCGTGATCAAGTCCGAAGTGGTCGAGCACCAGTTGGAGATTGCGGCGGTTGGACTTGAAATAGACGTCGAAGACGTCGCCGACCACCGGGACGCTCCCCGCGACGGTGTCGAATCCTACATTGACCAGCATCTTGAGAAGCTTGTCGTTCGGAACGCCGAGACGGCGCGCCTCGTTGACGATGAAGAGGCTGACCGCCGCAGCGCCGAAATCGCCGATGCCGGGGATCAAGCCGAGCATGGAGTCCGCGCCGAGCGAGACGCGGGTGCCGGGAATTCGGAGCGCCGTGTCCATAAGCCGGGCCAGGCCCCGTATACGCCGGAGCCGTGCGAGTTGCTCAATCGGTATCGTCTGCTTTTTCATACTTCTTATGTGGTCCCAACACGCCGCCGTTCAAATGTCATGCGGCCGACTTCTGCTTGCCGAGCCGCTTGATCGCCTGCTCAAGCGGACGCTGCCCATCGCATTAATCCTCGACCTCCCATCTAACGCTCACCATCCATATTCGATGACTGCCTGTAGCGATGGTGCTCTATCGCACGTTCGTAGTCGTCCGGGTCGGAAGGGCGCTCCCCAGAAGGGTCGAGCGCCCTTCGTCATTTCGGGAAGCTCCCCAACTGCACAGATGATTGACTTCCTGCCGTCGTGCTCCACTTCAACACCGTCCTTCCGTCTCAAAGCGGGCGGCCCGGTCGGGCTGCTGAAACGGCACAGGCCCTTGCTTGAGCGCATCGCGAGCGAAAAATACGATCGGGACGGAGGCGCGGCCGCTAATCTTCTGCATATTGCGGATGATGACCTACGCGCTACGCAAGCAAGCGAAAGCGATGGCAGACGGCGTAGGGTAAGGGTCCGGATGCTCTGTGACGCCGCCCGCGGGCCTCATCGCCTATTTGCGGGCATCGCCTCGCTCCCCCTCAGCGAGCTTCGCCTTCACCGCCGCTTCGATTTGCTTGATCACCTTCGCCGCTTCCAGCAGGATCGCGCTGCCACCGCCATTCTGAATGCGCATGGCGATGGAGAAGTCCGGCACACAGTTACTGTGGATACATTATGCGACTTTAGAAGCACAGAACAGGAACAGACGACTGGAAGTGACGTGGGCGGCTCTTTTTTCGTGCTGCTGGGTGCCACGTCGGTTTTTTGCTAATTCCTACTCTAGCCTTCAGCCATGGAACTCTCGAGGGAAGATCCAGACGGCACCAACCGATAGGCATGTAGTGAATGACCAGATTTCGACCACACATCAGGAACGGGTTCGAAGTTGAAGTGTTCTCGCAGCCGCCAACGCGTACTTTCTGAGACGAGAATGCAGTTGCCCGTCGATTTAGTTTCCATCAATTGCGCGACATTGACCGTCTGGCCCCAAATATCGAAAAGGGGACGCTTAGTTCCGATCACTCCGGATATCACTTGGCCTGTGCAGATGCCGATCCTGACCGATAGCGGATAGCCCGTCTTTTCGCCCCAATGATTGACAACATTGACTATTCCGATGCTCACCATGGCAATTCCAACAATCCGATTTTGTTGCGGAAAGATGCCCGTTGCGCACATGTAGCAATCGCCGATAGTTTTGATTTTTTCGATACCGTGGCGCTCGCACAGACTGTCGATGTCGCTGAAGATCCCATTGAGCAGCTCGACCAAGTGAACGGGCGAGAGGTTTTCGGCGAGATCCGTGAAATGGACAAGGTCGGCGAACAAAACGGTGCATTCGCCGTGGCTCTGGGCCGGAACACTCTCACCCCTGAGCAGGTGCTGAGCAACATCGGCGGGAACGAGCTCACGGAGCATCTGCTCCGATTTCGAACGTTCTTTTTGAAGTTTGATGTAGTTGGCGATCGAAGAGCGCGAATAGCTGAAAAGCAAGAAGCTCATCACGATAGCCACGGTGGCGATGTTAGCGATGTATGCGGATGTTCGGTCGGATTGCTCCAGAACGAGAAAGGGCGGTTGCCTAATGGCAATCAACTCGACAGCAACGACACCAGCCGCAATCGTGCCATACGCAACCCAAAGCAGCTGCCGCTCAGTTTTGGCGAACAGGAGCAGCGGCAGCGCGGCGAGGCAGACCGTGAAAGCCTCAACGCCCGCATACGGTCCGACGCAAAGCAATACAAGCGCATAATGCAGGGTGAGCAGAAGAATGAAGAACAGTCTGACAGACCATGATGGTGCTACCTTCGACGCGAAAGGGAGAAGCAAATAGGCGACGGAGAAGCCGACGCTCAGGAGAGCGAACTCGGCCGAACTAAACAGAAAGTAGCCTACCGGTGCAAACGCCAATCCGGTCAGGAATGCTAGGACGTATCCCGTACCTGCCATCCTCACCGCAATTTGTACATCCAGCGAACCGTCTTCCGTCGATTGCTCCAAGGGCACCACCTCGTCCGTTGAGGATCATGGCATCGAGCAGCTGGCAGTTTGCAAATGGTACGCTTCGAATCGTGGTGCGTAAACGTTCAGGCGTACCCTTCAACCTTCGATTCGAACGGATCGATTTGCTCGCCCCAAAGACTCGAGAATTTGCATCGCGAGACGAGCAAGTGCCCAAGCCGACCGATAGCGCGTGAGCGGTGTTCGGCCTGAGCAGATGGCACCAGATGAGCAATCAGCGGTGATAGCCGGCGCACCACCCGTTTCTGGCTCTTGGAGATTATTTGCTCGCCTTGAAGGGATCAGAACCAGCGACCCTGTTGTTACGAAATCCCTCCGTCTCAACCCGGTAGCGCACATCAGCTCGGCGTCGATGGAACGACCGATTTGGGGCCGTAAGGAGACCGGCCGCTTCCGGAGAGCGACAGTAGGATGCAGACTTACGTTCGAACGAAGCAATTGTTGTCGGATGGCGTCCGGCGCGTTATTCCCGACCTCAAGAGAACGGATCTGTCGTCCGATCTTCGATCGCACGCACCGCGGAGCTATACTCGGCCTGCGGCTGCCGGCCGAAGTGCTAGTTCAACCCTCGAAGGAATGCGGGGTTGACGGAATAGATGGCCTTGTCTCTGTCACGCCCACGCTCCGCTTCTAGCCGCCTGATGTCGTACGCACGATCGTAGATAAAGACAGGTCCCGAATCGGTCTCCACTCCTAAGAAACCGTACCAAAGCAGCAGGTCGAGTGTCTCCTCGAAGCCCAGCCCCAAATGATCGCCCGAAAGGAGCGAACGGAGTTCGCCCGCTGACAGCCTGCTGCCACTACCGATGAAGTAGTAGAAGATGTCCTCGGGAGTACCGGCGACGTCGCGCAATTCGTATCCGAAGTCCGAGACTAAATAGAGAGACATCTGGCGGAGACCCTCCTCGACGTCTTCCTGTGTGACAGACGCGTGACCACGGTTTATCGCAAAGGACAGAATGCGCTCGCACAGGTCTATAAGGAACCTGGGGCGCCGCAATGAGGTCTCGATCATCCAGTCCAGAGCATTACGCCCGTCGTCAAGAACTGGATTGAATGCATCCCAGACTGCCTCTTCCTGATCTTTCTCCACGCTACTCACGACTCTCTGCTTAAGTAGATGGCGGAGCTGCGCTGGGTCCGACCAGTCGACCTTTATAGGGTTATACTTGCCGCGATCCGAAGTCTGCTGCACCAGCCGCTCGTAGACGTCGCTGCGGAGAAATACCAGATGCTTGAATTCGAGCTTGCGCTTAGTAAGATCACGCTGGATGCGTCCCAGCGCCTCGATAAGATGCTTCACTATAAGAACGTCATGCTGTTCGACCTGCCTTGGGGGCCAGCCCTTATCGAGATCGTCGATGAGGACGTGCACCGTCGAGAAGAAGTCGGTGAAAGAAAGGACAGCCTCGCGGAGCTTCGGTATAAGGTTTTCGTACATCGCGTTCGTGAGCTGGCTCCGAACATCAGCTTCCGTGTGTACGCTTTGGGTTACGCGAATAACCTCCCTCACAGCCGTCTCCAACCTCGACGTGAAGTCGCCCGAAACAACCCCCTCGTCGAAACGGAAATCGTCCTCAATCCTGCGAATCCGCTCCTGAAGCGAGAAATCGTTACGCGCCTTGGGTAGGACGATCTCCCTCATCTTCAGCAGTATCTCCGCATAGAGGGTGTACTGCCAGAACGCAGCGATGGTGTGATCGTATACACCCGCGTTTACCACCGTCAGAAGCTTTTCGCGCATTTCACTGAGATTATGGGTCGCGGGCCGTAGATCGACGACGCAGGATTCACGGTCTTGCTGAGCAGCCGATGCTATCTGAAGATAGACCGCAGTCTTCCCCGAACCCTTGCGCCCGATGACCACTCCACCCTCGGCACGCAGCGCTCTGGCGTATTCCGCAGTCCTGATGAAATAGTAGTTTAATTGCTGGGTTTCGTTCTCGGCTGCAGACGATCCGAGATCGATCTTGCCCAGTAGTCCGGGACCGCCCTGGGCGTCTCGCGCTGTCGCTTTCTGATTCCAGACTAGAGTGTTCTCACAGTACCTCGAAATGTGATCCTCAGTCTCCCTTCGAAACGTCGAATTCGTGATGAAGTCGCGGTAGTCGACAGGCGCCGGTCCGTTCTCATATTGGATCGCCATCGCCTCGATTCCATAGCCGTGACTAAGACCGAGCATGAAGGCGGCGCGGAGATTATGCCGTTCGGAATCGACGATCTCCTTGCCTATGATGGGCAATATTACCCCTGCCGAGGCGGAGATGTCAGAGATGGCGCGGGCCGCAGTCAGACGGGGTATTTCCTGCGGATCGAATGTGCGTGCATTGACGCTGGAATTGTCGACCGCGTGGAAGATGTGGTTCCTGAAGTCCGTCTTTGCCAGCATGTCCAAGACGAACAGCGGCTGCGAGTGATCACGCTTGCGGACGTAGCGATTAACCCAGCCCACTTCTTGCCACGATTTCAGATATCCGTGCAGTTCGTCCGCGTTGTGGTAAGTGGCCCATCCCAAGGTGTCGAAAAGGCCGATAGTCCGAATCCTGTCCGCTGCTTTATCTATGGCCAGGTTCAGGGTGGGGATCACGGGCTTCTCGAGCGCTATAGCGTAGCCAATCTCGTAGAGGACGTTGTGGTTCGGATAGGTTATGTCTGCGAGTAGGACATCTGCATCCTTGATCTGGTCCCGAACTAGATCATCAAGCTTGAAGCCTGCGATGCTCATGTTCTCCCATGGTTTAATCGAGAGGTTGCCTCGCGAACTCCTCTCTACGGCTCCGTGGATCGCATCCGCTACTGTTGCAGAGCCTGCGGGGTAGGCGTAGAAGGCGGAATAGCGCGGCATATTTGTTTTCCATCAGACCATGCTTGCAGAATTACTACATCTAGGCGGCGGTGACACAGGTATAAGTTGTTTTCCCCAATTTCAATTGAGTTCTTGAGCGGGCCGCGGTATCAGCCGCGGCAACGTTCCTGCAACACTACGGCAATGGCGAGAACGCGAAAAAGAGTCGGTCTGGCCGACCCTACGAGCAGCCGAAAAGAGGGGCCAGTAGAGTGATTCTTGGGAATGCTACGCGGGGTCTGGCTCTTGCGGGCACAGATTTTGTGTACCTTGATGAAGGAGCCTATGGCGTCGTTTTCGTGAACCGGGACGCCGGCCGCATCAGGAAAGTTTATCGTCGCCAGCAAGACGAAGCCCATGTGCGCGCCGTTTTCAAGGCCGAAGCAGACGCCTACATAAGAGCGGCATCGGCGCCCGCTCTGCTTTGCCTCATACCCGCACAATTTCAGCTTTGTACGCTTCAGCAGGTGATCGATCGGGACGGCAACGACGTTTCCGCGGAGTTTTCTGCGGACCTAGCGTTTGAGACGGAGTTTGTGAACGCGACCTTTCACAAAATCGGTAACATTGGCGGCGATGAAGCACGGTGCATCCACAGGCTCTTTCTTGCCGCGGGCATTAAGCACACCACGGATATGTCGGTCTCTCTTACTGCGGACGGCCGCATTTACAAGGTAATCGACTTCGCTGTCGAAGAGCATGAAATCTGGCATCAGGACTAATAAGTCAGTTTCGCGAAAGCTGTCGCACTTGCAGATGAATGCTTCTTGTGTCGTCGCTGAAGAGGTCTTTTCACACCAAGTCACGAACTGGCTAGAGATGTCCGCTTGTGGGAGACGCTCAACGCAACATAGACGACCGGCTTGGAGGCGCGCATTGCGGACACCTTTAGCTCGGCATATCTCTCGAGCATCCGTCTTGATGACCGGCTATCTGATGTTGTTACTGATCGATCTGTAGCAGGCGTCAGCCCCACCGACGTCTACCTTGCTCACGACCTTCCATGTCTGTCGATCGTAGTCGAAGAACTCGATGACGCATCGGTTCGTACCATATTCTAGCCATTGGGCGGCGAGCAGTCGGCTGTCCACTTGGAACTGCAAGTCAAGGTACATATTTTCCTCGCCACCGCGGGGAAACCTATCCGGGCGACCCGTCTGATTGTCGGCGACCACGACGCCTGAGCAGCCGGTTCCGCAGCCAAACTGGATCACAGAATAGTGCCCAGCAAAGTTCGGTCCCTGTTTCATGCCCTCCCGAATGCGGGTCCGAAAGGAGTTGAAATCGCGGTCGCGCTTTTTGAAGTCAGGCAGGACGGTTTTCCCCTTCATCCGGGCGCGGCTCGGATAATCGGCTGGCTTGGGTTGCAGGACGCTCGCTACCTGTTCTGTGGCCGTAGCGGCAACATTGCTTTTCGACGAGCGACTGTCACAGGGGTGCCATTCCAACTGATAGCCGTACTCACCTTCGCGGCCGTAGCACCAGCTGACGCTCTCAAGCTTTTCCCCAATCGTCTCGCGTCGGTCACATGCTGCCAACGTCTCAGCGGAGTTTCCGCTGCTACCACGGCAATGGAGGTTCTCCTGATGCCACTGAGAGATAAGTCGAACGGGCTGAGAAACTCCTTTATCCGTCTCTATAACTTTCCCTGTTTCCGAGACGATTCTCTCGTTGCTCGGGTTCCAGACGAGCGAGAATTCGGCGGAACCGGACGAGACGCGATCACCGACTCCGCGTTTGGCATACCAATCGACAACCCCGTCAACACGACAAGTAGTTGCACAAGAAACATGCTCCGAACCGGGCTTGACGCTGTAGGCTCTCGTCGGCCAACGCATCGCGAATCTTCGTTTCTCGTCAATGACGCCAGCCTTTGGTGTCGCTTTGCCGTAGAACTCGACAACATCTCCGTAAGCTCTGTCCATGAATTGCAGGGCAGACTCATTCTCCATCGACCAGGCGTCGTGGTACGCTGTCATGAATGCAAGAGCCTTCTGCTCAGTGGACGCGGGAACGGGAACCATCTCCGCGCTTTTTGCACCGGTGCCTTCTCCCGCAGCTGGAATCTCTGTAGGTGCGGCTTTGCTCGTCGCGATCTGGTTCGGCAGATTGCTGATGTCACCCGAAATCACACGATATGAACGCATCTCGCTTGCCGTGAGATAGCGCATGTCGTCACTTGGGACAGAAAGGCTTAGCTGGAGCAGCTTGGGATCGACGTCCATGTCGATCAGGTAGGTCATGATCTCGGCGGTCATCGATTGAACCGCCGTAACAGCCGTATGACTGTCAAGATTGGTATCAGATGAGAAAGACGATTGGTGCACACCAATCGATCCCGGTTCTGCCTGTCTGATGACTCCGCCAACGAACGCTAGGGTGCAGGCCGAGGCACATTCAGTGGCGCGGAGCTGAACTGTAGTGAGGCCAAGGGAGCGTATCGTTCTGCCGAACGCCATAGCGGACACTACATTGCCGCCCCCGCTTTAAAAGTCAGAACCTTCGCGCCGCTGGCGGCGACCTCGCGGGCAAGAGCTTGAGGATCATCCGAGTGCGTGAACTCCCCCTCAAGCAGGAGTATCGGCGGGGCATTATCGATAGGAATGCGCTGCACCGTTATGTCGGCATGGGCTGCCGCACAACTCAAAAGGTTTGCCAACAAGGCCATTGGTGCGACACGACGCAAGATCACGGTGAAAATACCCAACCAATTTACCATCCACACTAGCGTTTCGATTGCGGGACGCAATACTGGGACGTGTTCGACGATTATCATTCGCGCGCCAAGTCGAATCGACGCTTGCAGTTTTTGAGGCGGAGCTTTTCGTGGGAAGAATGGTTTTGCTCACCAATGGCAACCCAAAGGTCACCAACGGCGCTAGGACGCATTGTAGCGGCTCGAGTAGAGACGGAGGTGACAGACACTAGAGAGTAGCCCGCTATCGGTCCAAGCGGACCGTCAACTTTCAGGAAATGCCAAAGGCGACCTGAATGACCGACTTGGCGGCGCCAAAAGAGACGTGGGCATATAGCAGCATTCGGACCCTTTGCTTCCGTTCGAGGTCGGAACGTGCGGTATGTGCTAGAATGCAACCGAAGAGCGGAACGCGACAGACGCACTGCGAGGGGCGGTGTGATCGAACCGGAATTCGCGCGACCGAGAGCCGGCGTTGTGCTCTTGGAAGGGGAGACGAGGACGATGCCGACACCAGAGCGACCCAGTCTAATAGTTCGACAGAAATCCCCACAGAACATCGAGTTTCCGTTTGCGTCGCTCTCCGATTGGCTGATCCCAACCGAGCTGTTCTTCGTGCGAAACCATTTCGCGTCGCCGGACCTCGATGCGCGAGACTGGAGATTGCGCGTTGGCGGGGCGGTGGAGCGGCCAATCGAACTTGACCTCGACAGCATCAAGGCGATGCGGAGCACGACTTTCACCGCCGTCGTCGAGTGCGCAGGGAACGGGCGCGTCTACTATGTGCCGCCGAAGGAGGGGTTGCAGTGGCAGAACGGAGCCGTCGGCAATGCCGCGTGGACAGGTGTTCTTCTGCGCGAGATTTTGGAAATGGCGGGCGTTAAGCGAACCGCACGTGAGGTTCTGCTCGTAGGCGCAGACAGCGGCGTCGTCGACACGAACAAGAAAACGGCTTCTCCCGGCCCCATCGCTTTTGCGCGCAGTTTACCGCTTGAGAAGGCAATGGCTCACAGCACGATCCTTGCCTATTCGATGAACGAGGAGGCATTGACGCGCGATCACGGCTACCCGCTACGCGCGGTCGTGGGTGGCTGGTTCGGCATGGCTTGGGTTAAGTGGATCACGCATATCACGGTTGTGGAGCAACCGTTCCTTGGCTACTGGCAGGCGCGCGACTATTTCCGTTGGGAGCGCAGCCTCGCGGAACCCAGGCTGGTCCCGCTTGCGGAGATGGAGGTCAAAGCACAGATCGCGCGTCCCGTGCAGGGGGCGCATCTCATCGCCGGCCAACCGTATCGGATTTTCGGAGCCGCCTGGAGCGGAGAGGCTGTTATCCGGCAGGTGCAGGTCTGCACCGGCGATGGCAGAGGCTGGCGCGAGGGAAGGCTCCTCGAAGCAGAACGTCCCTTTGCATGGCGCTTGTGGGAGTACATGTGGACCCCTGAAGAAGTCGGGCGATATATACTGCGATGTCGCGCGATCGATGGGGCGGGGTGCGTGCAGCCCGAGCTCCCGCGTTCCGACTCCGAGAGCTACGCGGCCAATTGGATCGTCCCGGTGGAGGTTACGGTCGTTCCCGAGCCACAGACGTACGAGGAGGAATTCGTGATCTAATCACCCGCATGGGGCGGAATGGCGACTTGGCGCAACTGCGACCCGCGTTGTCACTGCGTCATGTCCGCTTTGCGGCGACAGCGACCGGTGGCTCGATGACCATTATGGGGGCGCAAACTTGCCGCGCCATTCGTGAGCGCCGATCTGCAGCGCCGCTCAATCCAGATTGTTGTGATTGCGGTCATGGGCGATCGGTCGGTGCTCCTCGCCGCAACGAGAAAGCATCGCCACGTCCCGGATTTAGCCTCACCCGCCCTCCTGGCCACCTAAGATCTCGCCTCTTCTGCTCACCTTCGCTGGGCCCCTAAGGTCAGCTGCGGGGCTGCAGCAACGCCAGGACGATGGTCGATGCCGCCAAGACGGCGGTAATGATCAACGGCCCGGAAGCGCCATGGTGATCGACGATGTAGCCGCCGAACACCGCACCCATGCTGATGGCGACCTGGAACGAAACGACCATCAAGCTGCCAGCAGCCTCCAAGGCATTCCCTGCGCCCCGGGACAAGTTAGTAGGCAATACCACCGGAGCCATCCCAAAAGCTAAACCCCAAAGTGTAACCAGGGCGAACGCGATGCCGCTATGTGCACCCCAGAGTACGAGAGCAAGCGCCGCAAACGCCATCAATACGCCGGTGACCGCGAGTGCCATGTGGATATTGGCGTCTGCCAGTCGGCCGCCGGCGACATTGCCGATCACAGCGGCGATGCCAAACCCCAGGAGCGCCAAGGCAATCGGCCCCGTGCCAAGGAGCGTCACTTGTTCGAGGAAGGGTCGCACGTAGACCGAGCCGGCAAAATGTCCGGTCATCAGCAAGAGGATGGCAAGCATTCCGAGTTGAACAGTGCGCCGTTTCGTCAGCCGGAAGACGTCAGAAAGACTGTTGCTTGTGCTTGCGGGTAGTGTCGGCAAGCTGAGTATCTGCAGCAGCATCGCAACCGCTGCGAGCCCTGCCGTCATGCCTGTGGCGGCACGCCAGCCGAGCCAATCGCTGATCAAAGCACCCATCGATGGTGCGGCGATGGTGGCAAGAGAGACGCCGAGGGTGACTATAGCCATGCCCCGACCTGTCGCATTGGTGCCAACCAATCTCGCCACAACGGCAACTGAAAGCGCCCAGAAACCACTTAGCGCCACCCCCAGCCCGGCTCGGCCCAACAACAATAGCCAAAAATCGGTCGCGAGCGCGGCCAAAAGATTGGAGCCGATAGCCAAGGCACTTAGGCCAACCAGGACAGTCTTCCGGTTCAGTTTGCCGATGAGAACATTGCTCAACAAGGCCGTCACCGCGCCAACAGACGCGGTGGCGGTGACAACCTGACCGGCGGTTCCCTCGCTGATGCCAAGGTCACGCGCCATTGGCGTCAACAGGCCTGCCGGCAGGAATTCAGCCGACACCAGCGCAAAGCTTGTGGCTGCCATTGAAATGACGGCAAGCCAGGTAGTGGGGCTCCATGCACTCGGAACGGCAGAATCGAGGCCAATCGCGGGGCCGTCAAGCTGTGATGTTGTGTCCGTCATTGAAGTACCTCCAAGGTTTGGAGGTCTTCATAGCGGAGTCTTTCAGGATGATATGTGCCCTAAAGTCCGAATTCTATGTCCGTTCGTCCGGAAATGGTGCGGCGCACAACGCCAGGTGAAACGCTGGTGATGCGCTTGAAGGCGCGAGCGAAAGAAGCTTCAGATTCATAGCCCAGTTGAGAAGCGACCTCGGCAACCGACATGTTTTGACCGAGTAACTCTCGTGCAAGCTGCATGCGCAGACGGGCGAGATAGCGTGCCGCGCCTTCCCCCAAAATGGCGCTGAAGCGTTCCGCGAAGATCGAGCGCGATTGACCTGCCACGCCAGCAAGGGTCTCAAGCGTCCAGTCATGGCCGGGATCTCGGTGCATGGCTGCGAGCGCACGACCGATATGAGGATCACGGATCGCGGCGAGCCAGCCGCTGGTCGAGGCTCCGCTGCAATTGACCCAGCAGCGAATAAGCCGCGCGACGAGTACGTCCGCCATGCGTGACAAGACCGTGGCGCTGCCTATCTGGGGCTGCGACGCCTCTGCCGTCATGGCGGCGAGGAGAGGGCCGACGATCGGATCATTGCCAGCAACATCACAGCCCTTGATGATCGGTGGCATCAGAGCGATCAAAGGGTTGAGGGCATTCGCACCCAAAGCCATGGAACCGCAGAACAGGGTGCTCGTCGCTCCTGTTCCTTGATGCACCACTTCGCAGACATTGCCCCCCAACTTGGTGACGTGACAGCTCTTAAGCGAGTCCCCGACAACATCAGGCTTGCTGGCCAGTCGGTGTTCGACACCTTGTGGCAACAACACCAGATCGCCGTCTTGTAACTCCTGCCATCCCTGGGCTTCGGTATGGACCCAGCATGGCCCCTCACTGACGAAATGAAAGCGAAGCAGCTGTTGCTGCGGAAAGGCGATGCTCCATGGATCGCGTAGCTCACAACGGCCGTAGTTGACCCCAGTCAGGCGAAAGTCCTGTAGAACTTCGCTTAGTGCGTCCGTAGGAATATGTGTCGGAGATTGGGATGAACGATCAAGCATTGGGCCAATTTATATGCCAGGCGTTCGGCATGCAAGGAAGGCATCTGTGCCATGGCCGCCTTCGGCGTCGTCATTGCCGGTCCAGCTTGGTGATCGTCTCTGACGATGCCGGCCAGTTCCGGGTCGACAATCATGCCCTGTGTTGGGTCCATGCGGAGCGGCTGCTGCAGAAACTGATGCCGGCAACGCCGCGGCAGGCGCGTCTGGTCGAGACGGTGCGGGATCTGGTGTGGCGGTTCTACCGGGCGCTGAAGAGCGTCAAGCGAAAGCCGCCGCCGGCCCTGCCGCGGCGTTTCACAAACGCTTTGATCGCATCTTCTCGCTGCGCACCGGCTATGAAGACCTCGACAAGCTTCTGGCACGTCTTTCTCGCCGGAAGGACGAGCTGCTCAAGATGCTGGAAAGGCCCGATGTCCCGCTCCACACCAATGCGTCCGAGAGCGACCTGCGCAGCTTCGTCACCAAACGAAAGATCTCCGGCGTCACGGTGAGCCGGGATGGCCGGGTGGCGCGCGACACCATGCTCGGGCTGATGAAGACGTGCCGAAAGCTCGGCCTGTCGTTCTGGCTCGGCTCGATGGCCAGGCCATTCCGCCGCTGGCCGCCCTTGTCGCGGCAAAAGCCTAAGCGCCTCTCCCCTCCCCCTTGCAAGCTGACGGAAACAGCCGGCCCGATGTCGTCTCCTTCGTACCCAGGACACCCGTCACTGACCGGCAATCAGCGTAGCGACAAACTACGTTTGCGCTGACTTCATTCAACCCGTCAATCCTACCGCGTTCGTGTTGTCATCCACCGTCTCTGACACCGGTGTCATCGGCTCGTCTCCGCTGCACGATACGCTCGCATCACGACGCCCGCGAACATCAAAGCGGCACTGCCACCCAATCTGCCCCGGTTACCTTCTCCGACGCTCTGGCGAAGCCAATTTACTTGGCATTAACCAACTGAATTAACGCCGCGAATTCCACAAACCGAAGCTAAGTTGAATTAACTTTCCGTCATCCGGACGCTCGCTTTCGCGCACCTTCACTATCGATAGTTTTCAGGTATCGATAGTGATATGGTCAGAGGTTGACCAACTCGCCGTTTCGGCGCTATCATCGCGCAAACGCGAAAAGCATCAAACTCCATCGCCGCTCGACGAGAGACTTAAATCCACGGAGAACCATCATGACCGTCACCGTCAAGGTCGCAGAGGCCAAGACGCATCTTTCCGAGCTGCTGGCGCGCGTCGAAGCCGGCGAAGAGGTGATCATTTCCCGCGGCAACACACCCGTTGCCCGGCTGTCGCGCATCCGCCGCGAAAATGACATCGATGCGCTAATCGCTGAGATCAAAGCCCAGCGTGCCGGCCGCCAACCCACGACACAGGAGGAAATCCGTGAATGGCGCGACGAAGGCCGCCGGTACTAATGGCCTTCATCCTCGATGCCTCGATCGCTGCCGCCTGGTTTCTTCCCGATGAACAGCATGATGCGGCCGACCGGTTGATGGCTGATCTGCGCACGACCATTGGCGTGGTACCGGCCTTGTTCTGGTTCGAGACGCGCAATCTGTTCCTGGTCGCCGAGCGGCGGGGACGACTCCGGCCGGGCGAAGCGCTTCTTTTGATGACGCAACTGCGCGGGTTGTCTCTGGAAGATGGCGGATCAGGCAGCGACGGCCTGGTGCTCGACCTTGCGGCTCGTCACATGCTGACCGCGTATGACGCCAGTTACGTCGCGCTTGCGAAGGCGCAGGAGATGCCGCTGGCGACAGCCGACCGGAAGATGGCCGCCGCAGCACGCGGGGAAGGCTTGAAGATCGTGGGTCCACTTGAGCATGAGCACTGATCCAGACATGCGCAATTCTATCGGCGGGAATGAACGAAACGCCGAGCCCCCGTCCCGCCCCCACGCTCGCGAGATAGGCATGGAACGGGTGTGGAATCTCGCGGCGGAGGGCAGGTGCACAGTCTTGGTCAGAAACAGCTCCGCTCACGACGATCCTTACGACGAGCACGGCCTGCCGCGATGATCGCCGGCGCCACCTAGCGAGGGGGTCGATGATGACCGATCGTGGTCCAGGCATTTCTGCTACTGAGGCCATGCACCGCCGCGCCGAGGAACTCGACGCCCTAGACGCCATCCTGCCGTTCGACCGGCGCGACCAGCTCGCCACCCTGCTGACCGATGAAGACGTCGCGACGCTCAAGCATCTCGCTAGCGAAGGCATGGGCAAGAACACGCTCAGGGCGCTTGCCTCCGATCTCGGCTATCTCGAGGGCTGGTGCCGGCTGGCGACGGGAGCCCCCCTCCCCTGGCCGGCGCCGGAATCGCTGCTCCTGAAATTCGTCGCCCATCACCTTTGGGATCCCGTTAAGCGCAAGGAGGACCCGACCCACGGCATGCCGGCCGAAGTCGAGGTCGGATTGCGCGCCGAGCGCCTGCTCCGAGCCTCCGGCCCGCATGCGCCGGGAACGGTGCGGCGGCGGCTGACCAGCTGGTCGATCCTCAGCCGCTGGCGCGGCCTGACCGGGACTTTTGGCGCGCCGTCGCTCAAATCCGCGCTGCGCCTTGCCGTTCGCGCCAGTGCCCGGCCGCGGCAACGCAAGAGCCGGGAGGCGGTCACCGGCGACGTGCTCGCAAAGCTGCTCGAAAGCTGCGCCAGCGACAGGCTGGTCGACCTGCGGGACCGGGCGTTGCTTTTGACCGCCTTCGCTTCCGGCGGCCGCCGCCGTTCGGAAGTGGCGGGATTGCGTGTCGAGGATCTCGTTGAGGAGGAACCGGTGCGTGCCGATCCAAACGACAAGAACTCCCCTCCCCTACCCTGCCTCAGTCTTCACCTCGGCCGCACCAAGACGACCACCAGCGACGACAGCGCGCATGTGCTCTTGATCGGCCGGCCAGTGAGTGCCCTCAAACGTTGGCTGGCGGAAGCTGCGATCAAGGAAGGGCCGGTGTTTCGGCGCATCGATCAGTGGGGCAATGTCGACCGGCGGGCGCTGACGCCACAATCGGTCAACTTGATCCTGAAGCGCCGCTGCAAACAGGCTAGTCTCGATCCGGCACTGTTCTCGGCGCACGGCTTGAGATCCGGCTATCTGACCGAGGCTGCAAATCGCGGCATTCCGCTGCCCGAAGCGATGCAGCAGTCGCTGCACAAGTCGGTGACCCAGGCAGCGAGCTACTACAACAACGCGGAACGAAAGAATGGACGAGCGGCCCGGCTGATCGTCTAAGCCGTGCGGAACGGGCATACCAATTCGTACCCGCTATGGGTGCGGCGTGATCAGCGACAGCGACGGAAAGTAGGTGCGATACCGTCCGATATCGCGGGTCAGCAGCGGAAGCTGGCTAACTGCAGCATGCGCGCCAATGAAAAAATCAGGTAGGACGCCAGTCCTTGATCCTCCTGCCCGGCGATATTGCGTGAAGACCTTCCCTGCGAGGAAAAGGGCGGCTCGAGGAATTGGCGTCATCTCCAGTCCAGCCTCCTCAAGAAACACTTCAAGGTCCTCAACACGATCGTATCTGACCGACAGCTCCGCGTAGACCAAATCGTTGATCAGCAAGGGCCCGTTTAGACTCGCCGCTTCAAGTTGTGCAATCGACCAATCTGCCCAATTGTCGTCGTCTGTGACAACGTCCAAGAGGACGTTGGTATCGATGAACGTCATGCTTCGCCACGGGTCAGGGCCATGATGGAGTCCGTATCGAGCCCTTTGCCGGCATGACCCCGCAACTTCGCAAAGCGGCTCGCTGGCTGCTTCTTGTCTGCACGCGTCAGTACGACAGTGCCGTCGGCAGCACGGCGAAAGTCAACCTTGCTTCCGGGAACGATGCCCAATAAATCGCGCACTGGTTTGGGAATGGTCACTTGCCCCTTTGCTGTAACTGTCGTTGTCATCTGCGTTCCTCGGTAATGCCAGATACATGGAAGGTATTACGTTGTGCACGCGATTTCAAGCATACGTAGGAAACCCACTTTGTCGGTTTTGGACAGCGGTCGATGGGCTATAAACCGGCGGAACGCAACTACATCGTAGCGATGTTCCTAGAAACAGTCACAGCGTCGCCGGTAGTTAATATGGCAGGGCCGATTCGCCCCCCACGGGAAGCACGGTGGAATTGACGAGAACGGGTCTTGCAGATGAACACTGAAGTCATGACGCCCTCCGCTCTCCCGCATCATTTGCCCTGAGCAGTTCCATCGGCATCGGACCAAACGAATACTCACCTCGTCCTGCCTTTGCCGTCAAATCTCGCACATAGCCGCCAGCCGAGTTGATCTGCCCTGCCCTTTCGAGCAGGCCGCGGGGCCGGCATGCGTCCGGAAGGCAGCGGACTTTTCCAGTCCCGCTGACCTTCGAGCTCGACGCCGTGGCAGGTGGCGCAGCGCTCGGAGCGTCTTCCCGAGTGCGATTGTGGCGGCGGAGACATCGCCGCTCGTCATCAGGCCTCCGAGCCAAAGCCACGCCGCCAGCCCCAAACCCGCCGCAGCAATCCGAAGCGTTGAGAAGAGAACAGCCCTCCTTCTTATTTTCCGCTTCCGGAGAACAGGTACTTGACGAGGGCGGCTGCCCCAAGGACGAGCACGACGACCAGCAGCCACACCAGGCCGATGCCGAACATCATGCCACCCATGCCTTCCATCATCGGACTGCTCCTATTCCCTTGCGTAGACGCCGCCGATTTTTCGAATTTCCACCATCTCGAACGAGCCTTCCTTGGCACCGCTCATGCCGGGCGGACCTATGGGCATGCCGGCAGCGTCACGCCTTTGATGTCGGGCCGCTCGATCAGCAGCTTTTGACCGTGTTGATCGGTACGTGGCCGCTCACCACATAGCCTCGATCATGGAGAGGTGGCAGCCCTGGACAGCGAGCGCCGGAGTGGCGCCCGACAGGATAGATGTGAGGACGAGAGCTTTCAGAACATTGGACATTGGTTTCTCCTTCGGATTGTCGGGCGTTCGGGCGACGCGGAAAACAGCCATCATGCCCCCGGCCTGGTGTTCGAGAACGTGGCAGTGAAACATCCAATCGCCGGGATTGTCGGCGAGGCGATCTCGACCCTCTCGCGCCGCGAGACCAGCACAGTGTACTGCCATTCGCGACGACGGGTGGGTTTGCCGTTACGGGAAATCACCCGGAACGAACGAGGCGGGCGCCATGGTGCGGCCCGCAAAGAAGTATCGCGCTCGGCGGGCAGTGGCCGTAAAAGCAGGCGAAAGCGGAAGCACCGTACGGTGTCGAGCTTAGCCCAAAGGGAAAGGCTTCTTTGTGCCTGTACCAAACCGAGGAGAAGCCGGCCGGCGCATCTTCACTTGGCGTTCACGGCCGAGAATCGCCAGCAAGTCGAAGCTTTTTATCGCGCGGCCCTGGAGGCGGGTGGCAAAGACAACGGTGCGCCCGGTCTGCGCCCGCACTATCACGCCAACTACTATGCAGCTTTCGTCATTGGTCCTGGCGGACACAACATCGAAGTGGTTTGCCACGAGCCCGAGGCCTAACCTCTCCTTCGAAGGGCCGTCCACAAGCGGGGCTCGCCAACATGCGGCTGCCGCAGCCCCAAAAACCGACACACCGGATCAACGCCTTGACTGGGTTCGACCCCAATTGTTCGGTTGTCGCTTTGCAGTTAATTATGTGAATTGCCCGCCAATTGTTTAAGCCAGTTACTCTCGCATGCAATACGAGAATTTGGCATTAAAGTTGAGAACAATGTAGTTCGGTTCACATTTAAATTGAGATTTGGCTCGGTGCATGTACAGGCCAAGGAGTTTTCGACGACTGTATATAAAATTCCTAGGACAATCGAACTCGGAAGCTGCCAATCGTGCCATTCCACTGCCGGAGGCGATGCAGCAATCGCGGCAGAACGGTCGGTGTGATCATTTCCATCCCGTTGCTCGAAGCGCAGCCGAGTTCGAAAAAACAGCTGTCAGGTGACGCCGCCTGCCTGCGCCAACTCCGCCAGCCGCTCCGTGCAGATCGCCTCGACGAGCCCGTGAAGATGTTCGGTTCGCTCAAGAAGCCAACCAAGCGCTTCGTCAGTGATTTCGAAGTGCTTCGAGTAACGCGCCTTAACATAAGCCTCGTTGAGGATGTTGTACCATGCGGCAAAACGGTGCTGGTCGCGAGGCCAAGCCTCGACCAGACGCTGATCCCGATCCTCGGCAAGCCCACGCAGGAACTTGAGATTATGCGAAGGCGGACTGTAATTCGTCAGCGTCAGGAGCACGCACGAATAGGCAGCCTCGACTGCTTGATGGAGTTCAAATGCGGCGCGGCGAGGATTCCCTTTCGCCAGATAGAAACGGAAACCCGCCGTCAAGTCGCTGATTTCTGGGAGATGCAGATCAACATGCTCCCTCGCCACCCTGAGCGCATCGGCAGGGGAGAGTCGTTTCGGCTCCGCCAGCGGCCGGTCGTCGAGTTCGTAGAGCACGATGCCCTCGCGCAGGATGTCGACGAAAAAATACTGCCCGTCGGCAAGGAAGTTGTTCACCTCGCGGGCGCCATGGACGATCGGGCTGACCGGCGTCGAGATCCCCATGTCCCACATCAGCCGGTCGGTCGCCTTGTCCCAGTACTCCGGTTCGGCAAGCTTCTTTGAGTTGACGATAACGAGAATGTCGTAGTCGGAGCGGTATCCCTTCAGCGTGTGCGGCTCGTCGACGAAGGTGCCGCGGGCGTAAGAGCCGAACAGGATGATCTTCAGGATCCGGCCGCGCTTCTTGAAGGCGGCCGAACTTCCCTCGAGCGCATCCGAAAACTCCTCATGGATGATCTCGACCACGCGGGCAAGCTCGCGCTGCTTCTTCTCCGGCAGATGTTCGAGGCTCGATCTCATACCAAACCGATAGGCGAAAGGCGATTCGTCGTCTACTCCGGGAATTCACTGGAGCTGGCCTTATGCCGCGCCGCCAGGGCCGGAATCCCCAGCCGACGGCCATCAATAGTTTCCCAAGTGTCGCGTGCGGCGCGCGGTTTTGCGGCGCGTCCCGGTCGTTGTTTTTGACTCGCCCGTGCGTTGGAAAGGGATGATCCCCAATTACGGCCTATGCTCATGCTTGAAGTATCCATCACGTTTACAAATGGATGAGACCGATCGCAGGTCAAATGTCGGTGGTGCGCCCCGAGTGGCTCGAACGAGCGTCAGCCGTCATTTGACGTCGGATTTCACGAACTGGCGCAGTTCCGGCGTCTGCGGATCGGCGAAGAGAGCGGCGGACGGCCCCTCTTCCCAGATCTTTCCCTTGTGCATGAAGATCGTCTGGGTGGCGACGCGCCGGGCAAAGCCCATTTCATGGGTCACGAGGATCATGGTCATGCCGTCGCGGGCGAGTTGCTCCATGACCATCAGCACTTCCTCGGTCAGTTCCGGGTCGAGCGCCGAGGTCACCTCGTCGAAAAGCATGACCTTTGGCCGCATCGCCAGCGACCGGGCGATCGCAACGCGTTGCTGCTGGCCGCCGGAAAGCTGATCCGGATAGGAATCGAACTTTTCCGACAGCCCGACGAGTTGCAGCACCTCGCGGGCAACCTCCCGGGCCTTCGTCTTCGCCACGTCCTTGACGATCCGCGGCGCTAGCATGATGTTTTCGCCGACCGTCAGGTGCGGAAAGAGATTGTAGCTCTGGAAGACGATGCCCACGTCGGTGCGCAGCTTGCGAAGCGCCTTTGCGTCTTCCCCGAGTGCGTGGCCGGCGATCTCGATGCGGCCCGAGTTGATCTTCTCCAGGCCGTTCATGCAACGCAGCAGGGTGCTTTTGCCCGAGCCCGACCGACCGATCAGCGCAAAGACCTCGCCGCGCCCGACCGTCAGCGACACGCCCTTGAGGACTTCGAGAGCGCCAAAGCTCTTGTGCACGTTTTCAACGACTACTTCCGGCATGAAGCCTCCTTTCCAGCAAGCGCGAGAGTTGGGACAATGGGTAACAGACAACGAAATAGAGCGCGGCGACCGCGAGGAAGACGCGGAACGGCTGGAACGTCGCGTTGTTGATGAGCTGCCCGGCCCGGGCCAGTTCGACAAAGCCGATGATCGAGGTGATCGAGGTGTTCTTCACCACCTGGACGGCAAAACCGACGGTCGGCGGCAGGGAGATGCGCATGGCCTGCGGCAGGATCACATAGCGATACTGCTGCAGCCTGGTCATGGCGAGGGATTCCGATGCTTCCCATTGCGGCTTCGGCACGGCCTGGATGCAACCCCGCCAGATTTCCGCAAGATAACCGGACGCGTAGATCGTCATCGAGGCGCCGGCGGCAATGAGCGGCGGCAGTTCAAAGCCGGCGAGGCTCAGGCCATAATAGGAGAGGAACAGGATCATCAGCACCGGGATGCCCTGGATGATCTGGATATAGCTGGCGGCGGCGATCCGCACCGGCTTCAGCTGCGACGTGCGGGCGAGCGCAACGGCGAAGCCCAGGAGCCCGCCGCCAATGAGCGCGATCACCGTCAGGAGGAGCGTCCATTGCAACGAAAAAAGAAGAAAGCCGAACTGATCGAGACCGAAGGTTTTGAGCGTCATGCCTGCACCTCCGGGAGTGCCGTCATCGTTCGTCTCGCGACGCGGCGCCCGAAGAGCCACATGCCGATCAGCGCAAGGGCGGCGCGCAGCGCCAGAGCCAGCGCGAGATAGATCAGGGTCACGGCAATATAGATCTCGAAGGACCGATAGGTCTGCGATTCGACAAAGGCCGCCGAGGCGGCGAGTTCCTGGGTCGAAATCGCCGAGCAGATGCTGGACGCCAGCATCATCAGCACGAATTGGCTGCAGAGCGCGGGATAGACCTTGGCGATCGCCGGAACGATGATCACGTGCCTATAGATCTGGAAACGGGTGAAGCCGAGTGCCTGACCGGCCTCGATCTGCGACTTGTGGATCGCCTCGATGCCCGCACGGATGATCTCCGTAGAATAGGCGGCAAGATTGATCGTCATGCCAATCAGCGCCGCCGTATCGGCACCGACGCGCAAGCCCAGACCCGGCAGGCCGAAATAGACGATGAACAGCTGAACGAGGAAGGGCGTGTTGCGTATGATCTCGACATAGGCATCGACGAGAAAGCGGACCGCGCCGCCCCAGATGGAGCGGACCGAGGAAAGCACAATGCCGGCGGCGCAGCCGAGGATAATCGACAAGACCGAAATCTTGATCGTCAGCCAGATGCCGCTGAGGATCTGATCCTGGTATTGCGCCAGCACGCCGAACTGAAATGTGTAGGACATGGAGACTCCGTCGAGGTTGCGCACCTCGCCGGCAAGCCTTCGCCGGCGAGGTGTCACGTGGACGCAATCAGAAGGACGGAAGCGTCGGCATCGGGCGGCCGGTCCACTTCGTCGCGATCTTGTCGAGATCGCCGGAGATCTTCATCAGGTAGATGGCGGTGTTGAGCCACTGGCGGATCTCAAAGTCCTCCATCCGGGTCGCCATCGAATTGCCCTGCTGGAAGAAGGTGAAGCCAACCTGCAGACCGGCATCCGGGCGCTGCTTGATAATCGCCTCACCGACCGTCGAGGGCAGCGCGACCGCATCGACCTGGCCGGCGATCAGCGCCTGTGCGCTGGTGGAATCATCCTCGTAGACGACGATTTCCAGGCCGGGAACTGCCGCCTTGCGCAGCGCCGTCTCCTGCGACGAGCCACGGTTGACGGCTACGCGCTTGCCTTCGAGATTGGCAAGCTTTGCAAATTTCTGGTCGGGACCGGAGATGATGTCCATGTTGAAGGCGCTGTAGGGCTGGGTGAACATCACCGTCTTGGCGCGCTCCCCGGTCGGCGCCAGGGTGGCGACGAGGAAATCGACCTTGCCGGTCTGCAAAGCGGGAATGCGAGCCGGCGGCGTCAGCGGCACGAGCTCGACCGGCAGCGACAGATAGCCGGCAATCAGATTGGCCACGTCGACGTCGTAGCCGGTCGGGTTGCCCTGTTCGTCGACCATTCCCATGGGCGGCGCGCCGGTCAGGACGCCGATGCGCACGGTACCGCGCGAGATGATGTCGTTCAGCGTGGCGGCCTGCGCCTCCGCAGCCGGAACGAGGCCGGCCGCCGCTATTCCGATGGCTGCCACCATTGTCCGCACAAAGTTCGAAATCGTCATGGTTTCTCCTCCACTTGGTAGATCGTCATTTCCGGACCTCGCCCGCTCATCGCGGGCTTTCGAGGCCGAACCTCACCGTTATGACCTTCGCGCCGCCCGCATTTACCGGTCGCAGCAGGCCGATGTCGCTGCGACGCGATGCAATCGCCCGCAAGTCGACAACTCATCCATTCACCGGCTATTTCTCTTGAAATAGCCGAAGGTTATCGCTAACTTAGCTGATGTTATCGATAACAAGGCTGCACGTCAATCGGTGAAGCGATGTTTGGATGGAAAAGGAGGACGCGGTGAGTTTGCGCGGAAAGGTGATTACCCTGCACGAGGTGGCCGTCCGGGCCGGCGTCAGCCGGATGACCGTCTCGAAAGTCCTGCGCGGCGCGGGCAACATTTCGGCGGAAACGCGCCGGAGGGTGAAACAAGCCGCCGAGGAGCTCGGCTATCTGCCGAACAATCTTGCCGGGTCGCTGAGTTCGCGCAAGAGCCGGATGGTGGCGGTGATCATCCCGTCGATCAGCGACGTCGTGTTTTCGGAGGTGCTGAGCGGCATCAATGCAATGCTTCGGCCGCAGGGGTTTCAGACCTTCATCGGCGAATCGCTGTTTGAACCGGAGACCGAAACCGAGCTCATCCGCGCCATGCTGTCGTTCCGGCCGGCAGGCATTCTTCTGAACGGCGGTATGGCGCGAAGCGCCGATGCGGAAAAGTTGTTGCAGCAGCGAAACTGCCCGGCCATCCAGCTCTGGGATTGCGACAGGCGGGCGCTCGATTTCAGCGCCGGTCCATCGCACGAGGCAGCCGGACGCCTGGTCGCAAAGCATTTCCTCGAGCGCGGGCTGCGGCGCATTGGCTATGTGGGCGCCGAACTCGACAAGGATCTCTGCGCCCGCCGCCGTCATTCGGCGCTGCAGTCGTCGCTTGCCGCCGCAGGTATCGATCTTGTCGGCGTGACTTGCGAGGACAGGCCACGGCAGGCGGTCACGGGACGCTTTCTGACGGAGCAGCTGATGCGGACGCATCCCGAGATCGAGGCCATCCACTTTCTCAACGACGCTATGGCGCTCGGCGGTCTGTCTTACATGCACGAAGCCGCGCTCCCAGTGCCTGAGCGAGTCTCCGTGGTCGGCTTCAACGGCACATCGCTCGCAAATGCGGTCCGAACGCGGCTCACCACGATCGACGTGCCGCGAACGGAGATCGGCGAGAAGGCCGCCCGGGCGCTGTTGCAGATGATTGGGGAGGAGCCGGTGCCGGACGCCTGGCAAGCGCCGCTCGAGCTGGTGCAGGGCAATACGACCGTGGCCGTACAGGTCTAAAAAGAGGGGCACCATTCGCGGTGCCCCAGTTCTGGGAGATTACATCTTGCCCCAGAGTTTCTTGTACTGATCGCGATAGCCGTTATCGGGATCGAAGGTGTTCTTGGGGCCGCCGTCGAACTCGACATTGTCGGCCGTCACCACGTGCAGCGGCGACAGATAGCCCGACCATTTTTCTCCGGCGAAGGCGCGGTTCAACTCGTCGACCAGCTGCCAGCCCTGCAGGTTGAGCGGCTCAGCGACGGTCACCTTCTGGAACTGGCCGGCACGGATGCGCTGATATGCGGATTCCGAGCCGTCGCCAGCCGCGACGTTGACCGGCGCATCGGTGCCGCCCTTGCCGGCGGCGGCAAGCGAGGGGCCCATGAAGTCGAAATAAAGGTCATTGATCGCCAGCGAATGCGTCCACTGGTCGCCGTATTTCTGCAAGAGCGACGTGGTCAGCTGTGGCATGCGCTGCGACGTTTCGGCAATCGGCGTGTCGACATATTCGAGCACCTTGCCGCCAAGCGCTTCGATCTCCGCCTTCATCTTGTCGGCCTTGGCGATGGCAATCGCATAGGTCGAGTCGGTAAAGATCACCACGCCCGGCTTGCCCTTGGCATCCGCAAAGGCCCAGTTGGCTGCAGCCCTCGACACTTCCATTGCATCGGTGCTGACATTGGCGAAGAGACCGGTCTTGTCGTCCGGGCCGATCACCGGACCCGCATGCCAGGCGACGAGCGGGATGCCGGCCGCCTTGGCCTGTTCCAGCGCCGGCGCCTGCTCGACAGCGTCGAAGCCGTTGATGACGATGCCAGCCGGCTTCAGCGCCATTGCCTGGCCGAAGGCCGCCGTGCGACCGCCGATCGAACCGGCGCCGTCGATCACCTTCACCTCCCAGCCGATCGCGGTCGCAGCTTCTTCGACGCCGGTAGTGACGCCGAGGATGCCGCCGTTCTTCAGATCACCGGCGAGCACAACGATGGTCTTGCCCTCCTGCGCCTTCGGGCCCGCCGTTGGCCCCTCCCAGGCGCTCACCTTATTCGCGTATTTTGTGACGATCGCCTGGGCATCCGCCATTGGATCGGCCAACGCGACACTGGCGCGCGTCAGCGAGATGGCCGCAACCATGCCTGTCATGAAAGTCCTGCGCTTCATATACCCTTCCTCCCTTGGGTTCGCTTGTTGGTGCAGATTCTTGAGTTTCACTTCGTCCCGGCCGGCTCCGCAACCGGAGCCGCCGGCGCCTTGCGCGCCACCGTTCCCCTCCTGCGCTGCGCATAGCCGGCGATACCGATAGCGACGAGCAGCGTGACGCCGTTGAACAGCGGTTCGACGAAGAACGAGCCGCCGATTTGCTGGATGCCGGAGATGCCGACCGCCAGAATGATCACGCCGATCATCGTGCCCCAGACATTGACGCGGCCGGGCTTGATGGTGGTCGAGCCGAGGAAGGCTCCGACCAGTGCCGGCAAAAGATATTCGAGACCGACGCTTGCCTGGCCGATCCGGAGTTTCGAAGCGAGCAGCACGCCGGCAAGGGCTGCGAGCGTCCCCGAGGAGATGAAGGCGCCGATGACGAAGCGGCGAACCGGAATGCCGTTCAGGGCCGCCGCCTTCGGGTTGGCGCCGATCGCGTAGACATAGCGGCCGATCGGCAGATATTCGAGCACGAGCCACAGCACCAGCGCCAGGACGAGGACATAGATGCCGGTGATCGGCAGGCCGAGCACCATCGTGCCGTTCAAGGAATAGAAGCCTTCCGGCAGGACGCCGACCACCTGCCGCCCGCCGGTGTGCCAGAGCGCCAGCGCATAAAGGATGGTTCCGGTGCCGAGCGTGGCGATGAAGGAGTCGATCCGCGCCACCTCGACGAGCAGGCCGTTGAGGAAACCGGTAAGCGCGCCGAGCAGCAGGACAATCATGACGGCGATCGGCCAGGGGACGCCGAACATCGTCTGCAGGCTTATCGCCAGGATGTGCCAGAGGACGATGCCGTAGCCGACCGTCAGATCGATGCGTCCGGAGGCCATCGGGATCATCGCCGCCAGCGACAGGATGGCGATGATCGCCTTGTCGGAGATGATCGAGCGGACATTCAGGACGGTCGGAAAGGTCTGCGGCAGGAGCAGCGAGAACAGCACGATCAGCAACAGCGTCAGGAGGACAAGGCCATAGACCGGCAGGAAGCGTATGAGCTTCTGCGCCAGACTGAGGCCGGCAAGCTCGCCACGGGTCGGTTCAAGCGCGGTGGATTCGATCGACTGCATGTTCTTCTCCCGGAACTCAGGCGGCTTCGGAGGCCGAGGCGGCGGCAATCACCGCCGCGGTCGTCAGCTCTTCACCCTGCAACTCGCGGACGATGCGTCCGCGCGAAAAGACCAGGGCGCGATGGCAGATATGGGCGATTTCCTCGAAGTCGGTCGAGACGACGACAACCGCGAGCCCCGCCTCGAGCGCCCGCGCGATCAGCCGATAGATGTCGGCCTTGGCGCCGACATCTACGCCGGCCGTCGGGTCTTCGGCGACGAGCAGCTTGCGGCCGGTGGCGAGCCAGCGGCCGACCACGACCTTCTGCTGGTTGCCGCCGGACAACGCCTCGATAGGCAGGCTCTGGTCGTTCGGCCTCAGGCCCACGCTTTCACCGATCGCCTCCGCCAGGGCGGCCTCCTTGGCCGGCGCGAGGACCGAAAACAGGCCGCGGCCGGCCGCCTGCGGATTGAGGAAGGTGTTCTCACGCAGCGACAGCGACATGGCGACCGATTCTTCCGTTCTGTCGCGGGCGATCAGGCCGACACCGGAGCGCATCGCCGCAACCGGGCTTGTCAGGTCCGGTTGCTGCCCGCCGATCGTCACTGTTCCCGAAAACGGCGCGCAGCCGAACAGGGCGCGCCCGACCAGTTCCTGGCCGGCGCCACGCAGGCCGACGAGGCCGATGAGTTCGCCTTTGAGCACATCGAAGGAGACGGGACCGACGCCCTGGCAGGCGAGCTGCCTGACGCTGACAACCGCTTCGCCCGGGGTGCTCGCCGCCTTGACGAAAAGCTGATCGGCCTTGCGCCCAACGATCATTTCGATGAGCTCGTCCGGCGTCGTCTGCGCTACCGGCTTCTGGCCGACGAGACGGCCGTCGCGCAGCACGGCCACGCGATCGGCGATCCGGAATATCTCGTCGAGCCGGTGCGAGACGTAGATCATCGCGACGCCACGCTCTTTCAGCGGCCGGATGGCGTTGAAGAGCCGCTCCACCTCGTCCGCCGGCAGGCTTGCCGTCGGCTCGTCGAGCACCAGCACGTCCGCCTCAACGGCCAGCGCCCGGGCGATCGCCACCAGTGATTTTTCCGTGCGGGTCAGCGCCTGGACGCGGGTCGAGGGATCGAAATCGCAGCCGACGAGACGCAAGGCCTCGCGGGCCCGTTCCTCCGTGCGCCGCCAGTCGATCAGCCGCGTCCGCATCGAGAAGCCTTGTGCCAGGCCGACATTCTCGGCGACCGTCATCCATTCGATGAGGCCGAGATCCTGATGGATGAAGGCGACCGGCTGCCGCTTGTTCGGCTTCGGCGGCTGGTTGACATAGGGTTCGCCGCGGAACCGGATCCCGCCGCCATCCGGCCGATAGATGCCGGCAAGCGTCTTGATCAGGGTCGACTTGCCGGCGCCGTTCTCGCCGAGAAGCGCGAGGATTTCACCGGCTTCGAGGTCGAGCGAGACCTGGGACAGGGCCCGGGTGCCGCCGAACTCCTTGGTGATGGAGCGAAACTCCAAGAGCTTTTGACGATCCATGCGCTCCTCCCAAAGCGGCGGTTGAGGAGGAGCTTATGTTATCGATAACATAGTGGTCAAGGGGGATGTTGAACACGCGCCTGATCAGCCGAAACCATCATAGGCCCGCCCGCCTCACCCGGAGATTGTTTTGCACATGGGAGACGCCGGAAACGGCTTCTGCGCAGTCCTCCGCCCGCCACTTGTCTTGGCGGCTCGAAACCAAGCCGCCCAGCGTCACCTCGCCACCGAGGCCGTGTGAAAACGCGTTTTTGGGCGGGACATGAATCTTCAAGGTTGCGGCGTGCGAGGTCGAGACGGTCTCACCCTCTCATTGCACCCATCAACGCGGGAGCGCCGAGGACGGCGATGGCTCGCTTGATGTTGTAGGCGAGGACGTGGAGGCTCATTTCCGTTCCGACATTTCGTAGCCTTCGCATCCGGAAGTGGTCTCTTCCCATCCAGTCTTTGAGGCTGCCAAATACGTGCTCGACGGTGCTGCGCCTGATCCGCATCGCGTCCGGCACCTCGTCCAGCCTGCGCTGCATCTTCTCCAGGACTGCCTCATGCTCCCAGCGGGTGATGCGCCGCTGTTTGCTCGGCGTGCATTTTGCCTTGATGGCGCAGCTGCCGCAGTTGCTCGACCAGTAACGGCTGAGGATCAGACCCTTCTCCACCGCGGTGAAGCGCCAGATCAGTTGTTCGCCTGCCGGGCAGCGATAGCTGTCGGTCTCTGGCTGATAGATGAAGTCCTGCTTGTCGAAACGACCGTCCGCCTTCGCCCCGGATGTTAACGGTCGGGGCACGATCGGCGTCGCTCCAACTGCCT
>NZ_NWTH01000046.1:0-34753 GCF_002531555.1 Sinorhizobium sp. BJ1 | reverse complement strand
AACACCACAAACTTGGCACATTGCGATGCCGTCGGGGAGGCTGGCATCCACCCCATCTTCATGCGTCTTGTCTTGTTGATTATAGTCGGCTCAACTTTCAGCATACTCGTCTTGAAATATGCCGATAATTCCTTGGGCAATGCGCCTATCGCGGCCACAGCCGATAAACTTTCCGATAACTGAGAAGGGAAAAGACCTGGGCGCATTTCTCCGATGCGCCGAGTATGAACTGGTAGCGGTCCAGCAAATTTTCCCTTACTCAAACTAGTATTGATTACATTTATATTGGGTCGATCACGCCCAATATCATAGTGATCTAGTGGCCGTTATGTGCTTTCTCACTCTCGGCCGGATGCCCGCTGGCTTCCGGATCCGTGCCTTCTGCGTCGGCCGCAGCCGGATCGATGCAGAGCGAGCGGTCGTCCATCTTGGCCATGATGGCGCGAACCTCGTCGAGATCGAGGCTCACCACCTTGCCGTGGAACATGCCGTCCGGATTGGCCGTGCCGTCGTTGTAGGAAGCGCGGAAGGCTTCGTCCATGCCCTTGACGCTCCGCGGACCGGGCGCGAAAAGCACTTCGGCGCCGATCGCGGCACCGCGCACCGCAGCGCGATCGTCAGGTCCCGCCTCGTCGAGTACGACGACCTGATAGAGGTCGGCTTTCTCCTTGTTGGCCAGTGCGCCGACGACGCGCAACGCGGTGCGGACCCGGTCCGGCCCGCCGGCCCTGTCCGTCTTCACATGCATGCGGATCCATCGCTGTCCGCGATGGTCGAGCTTGAGCGTCCTCAGCGTCGTGCATTCGAGACCAGAGGCGGAGGGCTCCGAGAGCCTCGCAGCTAGCCTGTCGCGCCCCACATAGACGGCGGCGCCGCCCGACGCGGCCGAGACGGCAAAGGCCGCGGCGAGGATCACAACGAGCCGCTTTGAAGGACGCAGTTTACTGAAGATAGCCTTCACAGGCGGCTCCGCTGTGGACGCAAATACAAAAGCCAGAACAGTAATTAAGATAGGCGAAACACCCTTTCGGAAAGTTTAAACATTGACCCGAGCCCGGGGGAAAGGCGAGACGTATCGGGCGTTGCCGGGAGCGGGTTCCGCAAGGCGTCGGCCGCCCCGACAAAGCCCTTGCTCTCCTGCCCGTCATCACTAAAAACGAAGCGGCAATTCTCAATTCAAGTGACCGGCGGGGGAGCATGGCGCGTATCGGAATAGTCGGAGCGGGAATCATTGGCTGCGCCTCGGCGGCCCATCTGATCGCCGAAGGCCACGCGGTCACCGTTTTCGAGAAGGACGTCGACGGCCTGCCCGCTTCCGTCGGCAATGCCGGCATCCTTGCGGTTCCGGAGATCGACCCCATCGCCCGCTCCGAGATGCTCTTAGCGGCGCCGAAGTGGCTCGTTGATCCGCTTGGGCCGCTGACGCTTCGTTGGCAGGACCTGCCTGCTCTCACCCCATGGCTCTTCCATTTTCTTCGCGCGGCCCGGCCGGCCCAGGTGGAGCGCTCCCGAAAGGCCCTGCTCGGCCTGATGCGCGAGGCTCTCGCCGCGCATCAGGCGATGGCGAGGCTCTGCGGCATTTCAGGCCATACGAGACCGACCGGGGCGCTGACGATCTTCGACAGCGAGGCCGCCCTCGACGCCGCGTTCCGGCACGAGCAGGCAACCGCCGGGCTTCTCGGCTTCGCCGTCGAACGGCTAGACCCCCGCGCCGCTCGCAGCCACGTTCCCGCCCTCGAGGGCGCCTTCGCCGGCGGCGTCTTCAGCAGCGGATACCAGACATTTCTCGATCCGCTGAAGCTGCTGCGCGACCTGCAGACCCATGTCCGCCAATACGGCATGCTCGTGGAAGCCGGCGTCGAGGCCGTGCAGCCGGGCGCCGAGGCGATCACGGTAATCGCCGACACTGGCGAACGGCACGTCTTCGACAAGGTGGTGATCGCCGCGGGCGTCTGGTCGCGCACGCTCGTCCGCCAGCTTGGCTTGAAGGTACTGCTGGAAACGGAGCGCGGTTACAACACCACCTTCGCCAACCCGATCGTCAAGCTGGAAATGCCGATCTTCTTCGCCGAGCACGGTTTCGTGGCGACGCCGCTTGCCAATGCGCTGCGGATCGGCGGTGCGGTGGAACTGGCGCGGCCGGAGGCGCCGCCAAACTACGCGCGAGCCGCGGCGATGCGTCAGAAGATGCGCCGCTACGTGCCGAGTCTTCCAGAGACCGGCGGCAAGGAATGGATGGGCAGGCGCCCCTCGACGCCGGATTCGCTGCCGGTCATCAGCCTGCATCCGTCGGATTCGCGTATCGCCCTGGCCTTCGGCCACGGCCATCTCGGGCTGACGCTCTCCGCGATCACCGGTGCGAAGGTTGCCGCCCTCCTCTCGAACCGGGCTGGCGCGGACCTGGAACCCTTTAATATCGGGCGTTTCCAATAGGCCCAACGATACCCGACCGATTGACTTTCGCCCGCGCCTTGTCCATTGCCGCCCGCGCACAGGATCAGGTTCGGGAAAATGGGCGCAGATGCCCCAGAAAAGGAAGACGACATGCACAAGGTTATTTTCGATACGGATCCCGGCGTCGACGACGCCATGGCGCTTCTCTTCCTGCACCGGCACCCGGAGATCGACCTCATCGGCATCACCTCGGTGTTCGGCAACGCCTCCATCGAGACGACGACGCGCAACGCGCTCTTTCTGAAGCAAGCCTGGGGTATCGCCGCGCCGGTCGCCAAAGGCCTCGGCGAGATGTTCAATCCAGACCGGCCGCATGTCGACTGGCCGACCGGCATCCACGGCCATGACGGGCTCGGCAATATCGCCGTGCCGGAGGTGATCGACCTGCCGCTCGATCATCGGCCTGCCCATCGGTTCATCATCGAAACGGTGCGCGCCAATCCAGGAGAAGTGACGCTCGTCGCCGTCGGCCGCATGACCAATCTGGCGCGCGCATTGCGCGAAGACCCGGAAATCGCCGGCCTAGTAAAGGCCGTGGTGATCATGGGTGGCGCCTTCGATGTGCCCGGCAACATCACGCCGGCGGCCGAGGCCAATATCCACGGCGACCCGGAGGCAGCGGACGCGGTGATGACTGCCCCATGGCCGGTGACGGTGATCGGCCTCGACGTCACCTCGAAAACGGTGATGACGCGCGCCATGCTCGCCGACATCGCCGAACGCGGCGGCAAGGCGGCGCGGCTGCTGGCCGACATTTCGCAATTCTACATCGTCTTCTACGAGCAGCATGTCGATGACGGCATGGTTGTTCACGACAGCTGCGCCTGCGCCTATGTCGTCGCGCCGGAATTGTTCCGGACCCGCAGCGGCGCGATCCGCGTGTTATGCGGCGGCATCGCCGACGGACAGACCATCCAGAAGCCGGACGGCCGGCTTTTCCCGCCGAATGCCTGGGACAATCAGCCGAGCCAACAGGCCTGCATCGGCATTGATGCCGACGCGGTGTTAAAGCTCATCGGCGAAACGCTCGCGAACGGTCATTAGGACTGCTCCCAAAAAGACCCTCCCCCACCCCTCCCCACGGGTCGGAGGGGCACCCGGGCCGCACCGCCTCCGTCTTTATCAACACCTCTACGTCAAGTGCGAGGTTGAGAATGGCAGGCGGTCACCGCGAGCGCCGAAGCCCCTCCCACCTGTGGGGAGGGGTCTTGCCGCTGGCGAAAAACTTGCCCGGATAGCTGGCAGGCGCGCGCCCGCCGGCTATCTTAATGCGCATGAAGCCGGAAACCTTGCTCTATCCCGCGCCGAAAGGCCTCTATTGCGAGAAGGGAGACTTCTATATCGACCCGGTTCAGCCGGTCGAAAGAGCACTCATCACGCATGGCCATTCCGATCATGCCCGTGCCGGACATGGCCGCGTGCTGGCGACACGCGAAACGCTGGACATCATGCGCATCCGCTATGGCGACGGCTTTTGCGGCGAAAGCGAGGTGGCGCACCTCGGCGAAACGATCGCAATCAATGGCGTGCGGGCCCGCTTCCATCCGGCCGGTCATGTGCTCGGTTCCGCCCAGATCTCGGTCGAAGCCGACGGAATGCGGATTGTCGTTTCCGGCGACTACAAGCGGCGCTCCGACCCTACCTGCCGCCCGTTCGAACCAGTCCCCTGCGATGTCTTCATTACCGAAGCGACATTCGGCCTTCCGGTCTTTCACCATCCCGACGACCGGTCGGAGACCGCCCGGCTTCTCGCATCGCTGAAGCAGTTTCCCGAACGCGCCCATGTCGTCGGCGCCTACGCGCTCGGCAAGGCGCAGCGGGTCATCGCGCTGCTTCGCCAGCAGGGCTACGACGAGCCGATCCATATCCATGGCGCGCTCGCGAAACTCTGCGAGTATTATCAGGGCCAGGGCATCGATCTCGGCGATATCCGCCCGGCCACCGTTGCCGGCGAAAAGAGGCCGGATTTCGCCGGCGGCATCGTGATCGGTCCGCCTTCGGCCTTCGCCGACCGCTGGGCGCGGCGCTTCGCCGAGCCTGTCGCCGCCTTCGCGTCCGGGTGGATGCTCATTCGCCAGCGCGCCAAGCAGCGCGGCGTCGAACTGCCGCTGGTCATCTCCGACCATTGCGACTGGGCCGAACTGACCGGCACCATACGCGAAATCGCTCCGGCCGAAGTCTGGGTGACGCATGGCCGCGAGGAGGCCCTGGTGCGCTGGTGCGAATTGGAGGGCATCCCGGCGCGCCCGCTCCATCTCGTCGGTTACGACGACGAGGGGGAATGACGGATGAAAGCCTTTGCCGAACTGCTCGGCCGCCTCGTCCTGACACCCCAGCGGAACGCCAAGATCCGGCTGCTGGCCGACTATTTCCGCAGCACCCCCGATCCGAGCCGCGGCTATGCGCTGGCGGCGATCGCCGGGACGCTTTCGCTCAACACCGTCAAACCGGCATTGATCCGGGACCTGCTGCTCGAGCGCATGGACGAGGTGCTGTTCCACTATTCCTACGATTATGTCGGCGATCTCGCCGAGACGGTTTCGCTGGCCTGGGAGCCGCCGGTGGGTGTCGCTCCGGCTGACATTTCGCTCGGGGAGGTTGTCGAGCGGCTGCAGAGGGCGGGGCGTTCCGAAGTGCGCTCACTCGTCCGCGACATGCTCGACCGGCTCGACACCGCCGGCCGGTTCGCCTTTCTGAAGCTCGTCACCGGCGGCTTGCGGATCGGCGTCTCGGCGCGGCTCGCCAAGCAGGCCCTCGCCGACATGGGCGGCAAGGACATCGGCGAGATCGAAACGCTTTGGCATGGGCTTTCGCCGCCCTATCTGCCGCTCTTTCTGTGGCTCTCCGGCGAAGCGGAGATGCCCGTTCTCACCACGCCGGCCGTTTTTCATTCGGTGATGCTGGCGACCCCGATCGGCGATGGCGATCTTGAAGGACTGGATCCGGCCGATTTCGCCGCCGAATGGAAATGGGACGGCATCCGCGTCCAGCTCGCCAATATTGGCGGCGTGCGGCGCCTCTATTCCCGCAGCGGCGACGAGATTTCCGGCGCCTTTCCGGAAATCATCGAGGCTGCCGATGTCGCCGGCGTCATTGACGGCGAGTTGCTACTCGGCGGAACGATGCGCACCAACCGCGCGACAGCCACATTTGGAGACCTGCAGCAGCGGCTCAATCGAAAGACCGTCAACCGCAAGCTGCTGGAGGACTATCCGGCCTTCATTCGCGGCTACGACATCCTCTTTTCCGGCGAGCGGGACATGCGGCCCGAACCTTTCCACGCCCGCCGCGACGCCTTGGCCGCCCTCATCGACGCCGCGTCGCCACAGCATTTCGACCTGTCGCCGCTCGTTCCGTTCTCGACCTGGGAGGAACTGGACCGCCTGCGCTCGGAGCCACCGGATCCGGTCATCGAAGGCATCATGCTGAAGCGGCTCGATTCGCCCTATCTGGCCGGGCGGATGAAAGGTCCGTGGTTCAAGTGGAAGCGCGCGCCGTTCAACATCGACGCGGTGCTGATGTATGCGCAGCGCGGTCATGGCAAGCGCTCGAGCTACTATTCGGATTTCACCTTCGGCGTCTGGACGGAGGCAGAAGGCGGCACGGCCCTGGTTCCCGTCGGCAAGGCCTATTTCGGCTTTACCGACGCCGAGCTCGAGGTGCTCGACCGGTTCGTGCGCGACAACACGGTCGAGCGCTTCGGGCCTGTGCGTGCGGTCCGCGCCGAACCGGACGCCGGCTTCGTCGTCGAGGTGGCTTTCGAAGGCCTGAACCGCTCGACCCGCCACAAATCCGGCGTCGCCATGCGCTTTCCGCGTATCGCCCGGCTGAGACCGGACAAGCTGCCGCGGGACGCCGACAGGCTGGAGACCCTGCAGGCGATGATGGGGATGAAAGGTTAGAGCCACCTGGCCTATTTCAGCGACTGCGAATGAAGAATTGTTAAGGAGAGTTTGGAATATTCGGACTATCTCTCTCGCCGTCCGCATCCGCAGGGTCGTCTTGTGCCAAATTTGAACGCTCGAAATTTTCGACGGCTCTCGGGATTTCTGAAGCCCAACTATCTGCCGGCGGTGATCGCGACCTTCGTTGTTCTGACTGCCGGCGTTCTCGCCGACAATCAGAATCGGGTCGTCTCCGAAGCGCGCCTGCGCTCCGAGGTCGCGGATGAACTCAATCCGATACGATCCCGCCTGGAGAGCAGCGTTAACGGCAACATCCAGCTCGTCCGCGGCCTGATCGGTACGATCGCAACCGAGCCGGATATGCGCCAGCAGCGCTTCAGCGAACTGGCGCAGAGCATCTTCAGCGAACGCTCACAACTGCGCAACATCGCCGCGGCGCCCAAGCTGGTGGTCTCGATGGTCTACCCGATGGCGGGCAACGAGAAGGCTATCGGCCTCGACTACCGTGCCAACGACAAACAACGCGGATCCGTCATGCGGGTGGTGGCAAGCGGAAAAATGGTGCTCGCCGGTCCCGTCGATCTCGTCCAGGGCGGCCGCGGACTGATCGGCCGCTTTCCGGTGACAACCAATGCCGGTGGCAGCAGGCGTTTCTGGGGTCTGGTATCAGCGGTCATGGATCTCGACCAGCTCTATCGCGACAGCGGCCTCATCTCATCGGCGCTCGACATCGAAATCGCCATTGCCGGCCGTGACGGCCAGGGACGCGATGGCGCGATTTTCTTCGGCGATCCGGCAATTTTCGAAAAGGCGCCGGTGGAGGTGGACGTGACGCTGCCGGGCGGCTCCTGGCGAATAGCGGCGATACCGAAGGGCGGGTGGCCTCCGACGCCGGAGAATGCCTGGCAGGTTCGCCTCCTCATCATGCTTGGCGGCCTGATGATCGTCGTTCCGATGATCGTCACCGGGCACCTGACGACCGAGCGCCAGCAAAACATCCGCGCCCTGCGGCAGAGCAAGGATCAGTTGCTCGAACTTTCGCATCGCCTCAAGATCGCACTCGACACGTCCAAGATCGGTATCTGGGAACTCGATATCGATACCGGCAAGCTGCTGTGGGACAACCGTATGAAGGAGCTTTACGGCGTCGGACCATCTGTTCGTGAAAACTATGACGACTGGAAAGAGGCGCTGCATCCCGACGATCTCGCCCGCGCCGAGGCGGAATACGCCGAGACCGTCGCAAGCGGCGGCGCCTATAACTCCGAATTCCGCATTCGGCTGCCCGACGGCGAGATCCGATACATCCGCGCCATCGGTTCGCTTCACAGCGGCGCGGGGGGCAGCAGGAAGATCGTCGGCGTCAACTGGGACGTGACGGCCGACGTCGAAACGCGGGCAATACTTTCCGAAGCCAAGCGTCTCGCCGAAGCGCACAGCGCCGAACTGGAGGCGGCGCGGCACCGGATGGAATTCAACGCGCTGCACGACCCCCTGACAGGGCTCCCGAACCGCCGCTTCCTTGACCACATCCTCGCGGATCGCGCCCGGCAATTCGACGCCCAGGACAGGCTCAGTGTCTTCCATATCGACCTCGACCGTTTCAAGCAGATCAACGACACGATGGGTCATGCCGCGGGCGACGAGATACTCAGGCACGCCGCCGGACTGCTGCGCTCGAGCGCGGGCGAAAGCGACTTCGTCGCGCGGATCGGCGGCGACGAGTTCGTCATCATCCGTGCGGGCGGCAACACCGAGGAGGATGCGGCGCTCGCTTCGAGCATCATCGAGGCGATGAGCACGCCGGTCCGCTACAAGGACCAGGAATGCCGCATCGGCGTCAGCATCGGCATTGCCGCCCAGGCCGCAGCGACCGACGAGTTCTCTCAGGTCCTCGTCAACGCGGATATCGCCCTTTACGAGGCGAAAAGGCGCGGCCGCAACAGGCATGAGACCTTTACCGGCGCGCTCAAGACGGCCGTGTTCCAGACGAAGCAGACGGCCGACGAGATCCTTCGCGGTCTTGAGCAGAACGAGTTCGTCGCCCATTTCCAGCCGCAGTTCTGCCCGACCTCATTGGAGGTCATCGGCGTCGAAGCGCTGGCGCGATGGGATCATCCCACCAAGGGGCTGATCGGGCCGCATGCCTTCCTGAAGACCGCCGAAGACATCAACGTCGTCGCCGCCATCGACCAGACGATACTGGAACAGGCGCTCTTCCAGATCTGCCGCTGGGAGGCAAACGGCATTCGCATACCCAAGGTTTCGGTCAACCTCTCCTATTCGCGCTTGCGCGACGAGGGGCTGATCGAGCGGCTGGAGCAGATGCGGATCCCCGAGGGGCGGCTCTCCTTCGAATTGCTCGAATCGATCTCCTTCGACGAGAACGACACGACGCTGCTGTCGAACATCAGGCGCATCAAGGAACTTGGCATCGACATCGAGATCGACGATTTCGGCACCGGTTATGCCTCCATCCTGAGTCTGCTTAAGCTGACGCCGCGCCGCCTGAAAGTCGACCGGCAACTGATATTCCCGATCCTCGCATCGCCCCAGCAACGCCGACTCGTGGAATCGATCATCGACATCGGGACCTCGCTCGGTATCGAGGTGATCGCCGAGGGCGTGGAGACGCTCGAACACGCCGCCATTCTCAAGCAGCTCGGCTGCCATGGGCTGCAGGGATATGCCTTCGCCCGGCCGATGAGCGCCAATGATCTCGCGACCTTCGTCTTCGAGCGGAAGTGGCGCGCCGCCTAAGATCTCGGGACTGTCGTTCGCAAAGGCGGCGCTCTGGCCGAGTAGACTGCGACCCGACGGATCGGCGCGTTTTTCTCTCCCTGCAGGCTTGGCAGTCGAGCGGAAAAAAGTCATAAAAACATATGCCTCTGCCGCTTCGCGGGTGATCTGGCATTGTCGGCGACAACTGCTTCTGCGGCTGTCCCTGCGGAACCAGCGGTTCCATCTCCGATACACTCTGACCGAGAGGGCCGAACGATCGAATACGCGGAAAAATTGCTGTCCGTCTTCATTCTCGCCCCGTTCGGGGGAAGCCTCATCGCAATCTTCTTTCCATCCGATCAACGCGGCGCCACGGCCTGGTTCGCAGGCGCGATCGCCCTCATCTGTTTCCTGGCAACCGCCGGCCTCTATCCTTACGTCGCGACCGGCGGCGTGCTGCGCTTTGAGCTCAACTGGATTCCCGAACTGGGGCTGAACTTCACATTGCGCATGGACGGCTTCGCCTGGCTGTTTTCGGCGCTGATCACGGCTATCGGATTTCTCGTCGTCCTCTACGCCCGCTACTACATGGCCGAGGAAGACCCCGTACCGCGCTTCTTCGCGCTCTTCCTTGCCTTCATGGGTTCGATGCTCGGCGTGGTGCTTTCCGGCAACCTCATTCTGCTCGCGGTATTCTGGGAGCTGACGAGCATCGTTTCGTTCCTGTTGATCGGCTACTGGCATCACAACGCGCATGCGCGCGACGGCGCGCGCATCGCTCTGACGATGACCGGCATGGGCGGCCTTGCGATGCTCGTCGGCTTGCTGCTGATCGGCCGAGCTGTCGGCAGCTACGATCTCGACGCCGTGCTCGCCTCAGGCGATGCGATCCGCAACGATCCCCTCTATAATGTGATCCTGGTTCTCGTCCTGCTCGGCGCCCTGACAAAGAGCGCCCAATTCCCTTTTCACTTCTGGCTGCCGCACGCAATGGCCGCACCGACACCGGTTTCGGCCTATCTGCATTCGGCGACGATGGTGAAGGCCGGCGTCTTTTTGCTGGTGCGGCTTTGGCCGGTCATGGCCGGCACGGAAGCCTGGTTCTGGATTGTCGGCCTGGCAGGCCTGACGACGCTGCTGCTCGGCGCCTATTTCGCGATCTTTCAGCAGGACCTGAAGGGGCTGCTCGCCTACTCGACAATCAGCCATCTCGGGCTGATCACCGTTCTCTTGAGCCTCGGCAGCCCGCTGGCCGCCGTCGCCGCGGTCTTCCATATCGTCAACCACGCGACCTTCAAGGCCTCGCTGTTCATGGCCGCCGGCATCATCGACCATGAAACCGGCACGCGCGACATGCGCCGGCTGAGCGGACTTTTCCACTACATGCCGATCACCGCGACGCTCGCCATGGTCGCGAGTGCCGCGATGGCCGGTGTGCCGCTGCTCAACGGCTTCCTGTCGAAAGAAATGTTCTTCGCCGAAGCGATCGAAACGCATCTCGTCAATACGCTCGACACGGCGACCCCCTATGTGGCGACGATCGCAAGCATGTTTTCGGTGACCTATTCGCTGCGCTTCATCCATAGCGTCTTCTACGGGCCGCTGCCGTCCGACCTGCCGAAGAAACCGCACGAGCCGCCACGCTGGATGCGGGCGCCCGTCGACTTTCTGGTGCTCGCCTGCCTGGTGGTCGGGATCATTCCCGCACAGACGATCGGGCCGTTCCTGCACACCGCCGTCGTCTCGATCCTGCGTGAGGAAACGCCGGTATACAGCCTCTCCGTCTGGCATGGCTGGAACATCCCGCTGATCATGAGCTTCGTGGCGCTCTCGGGCGGCGTCGGACTCTACTTCCTGATGCGCTCCTATCTCAAGACGGGAGTAGAGGGGCCGCCGGTCTTCCGCCTGCTCGAGGGACAGCGCATCTTCGAGCGGGTGCTGGTAACGCTGTCGTGGAAATGGGCCCGCTCGCTCGAGCAAAGCCTCGGCACGCGCCATCTGCAGCCGCAGATGCGGCTCCTGGTGTTCCTGGCGCTCGCTGCCGGCGCCCTGCCTCTCGCGATTGGCGGCTTTCGGCTGCCGCCGCTGCTCATCCGCGGCATCGATCCCGCCTTCGCCCTGCTCTGGGGAATAGGCATCGCCTGCGCTGTCGGCTCGGCCTTCCTGGCAAAATTCCACCGCCTGGCATCGCTCGTGCTCCTCGGCGGTGCCGGGCTCGTCACCTGCATTACCTTCGTCTGGCTGTCCGCTCCCGACCTTGCCGTCACCCAACTCCTCGTCGAGATCGTCACCACGGTGCTCATCCTGCTTGGGCTACGCTGGTTGCCGAAGCGCATCGAGGAGCCTGAGACGGCGGATATACCGCTGAAGGTCCGCTTCAGGCGCCTGCGCGACTTCCTGCTCGCGACCATGGCGGGTAGCGGGGTCGCACTCGTCGCTTACACGGTGATGACACGGCCTTCGATCCCCGGCACCATCGCCAGCTATTTCCTCGGACAGGCCTACCACGAGGGCGGCGGCACGAACGTGGTCAACGTCATCCTGGTCGATTTCCGCGGCTTCGACACGCTCGGCGAAATCGCCGTGCTCTCAATCGTGGCACTCACGGTCTTTGCGCTCCTGCTGCGCTTCCGCCCGCACCTGGACAGCCTGGAATCGCCCGAACAGCAAAGAGTGCAGAACGCCTATGACGACCACCATCCCGAGAGGGCGGAGGGCGACAGCGTCGCCGAATATCTTCACATCCCCTCGGTAATCATGCGCTGGATGTTCCCGGTCACCGGCATGCTCGCCGCCTATCTGTTCCTGCGCGGCCACGACCTGCCGGGCGGCGGATTTGCCGCCGGCATCGCCATGTCGATCGGCTTTATCCTGCAATACATGTCCGGCGGCACCCGCTGGGTGGAGGAGCGGCTGCGCATTCACCCGCTTCGCTGGATGAGCATCGGTCTCCTCGTGGCCTTGGCCACCGGAGTCGGATCCTGGCTCTTCGGCTATCCGTTCCTCACATCCCGCTCCGAATATGCCAGCCTGCCGATCATCGGCAAGATTCCGCTCGCAAGCGCCATTCTTTTCGACCTTGGCGTCTTCTCGCTCGTGCTCGGCGCCACCGTGTTGATGCTCATCGCGCTGGCGCACCAGTCGGTCCGCCGCGCAGCGCGCGCGCATATGCGCGCCGCGCGACCCGAAAGGGAGGCGGCACAGTAATGGAGCTCATTCTTTCCGCCGGCATCGGCGCGCTGGCCGCATCGGGCGTCTATCTTCTGCTGAGACCGCGAACCTATCAGGTGATCATCGGGCTTTCGCTGCTCTCCTATGCGGTCAATCTCTTCATCTTCAGCATGGGGCGACTGCGGGTGAACGCCCCGCCGGTGCTCGAGCCCGGCGGCTCGGGCGACCTGTTGCGCTACACCGACCCCGTTCCGCAGGCCCTCGTCCTGACCGCGATCGTCATCGGTTTCGCCATGACCGCGCTATTTCTGGTCGTGCTGCTCGCTTCACGCGGCTTCACGGGCACCGACCATGTCGACGGAAGGGAGCCCCCGCGCGGTGACTGATTGGCTGCACCACCTCCTGATCCTGCCGATCCTGCTGCCGCTCGCCGTCGCCGCGGTGCTGATCCCGATCGATGAACGCGACCGCACCCTGAAGGGGGCCATCGGCTTCGCATCGACGCTCGTCGTCTTCGTCGTCACCATGATCCTGATGCGGCTCGCCGCCCTAGGTGAAGGCAGCCTGCCGAGCGCCGGCGTCTACCAGCTCGGCAACTGGCCGGCGCCGTTCGGCATTGTCCTCGTCCTCGACCGCCTGTCGGCGCTGATGCTCTGCCTCGCAAGCGGCCTGGCGCTCGCCGCCCAGGTCTATTCCATGGCCCGCTGGCACACGGCCGGACACCATTTCCACTCGCTGTTCCAGCTGCTTGTCGCGGGTCTCAACGGCGCCTTCCTGACGGGCGACCTGTTCAATCTCTTCGTGTTCTTCGAGATGATGCTTGCCGCGTCCTACGGCCTGCTGCTGCACGGTTCCGGACCGTTGCGCGTCAAAGCCGGGCTGCATTACGTCGCCATCAATCTCGCCGCCTCGTCGCTGTTCCTGATCGGCGTCGCCCTGATCTACGGCGCCACCGGCACGCTCAACATGGCCGATCTCGCGACGAAGCTCGCCACGCTTGCACCGGAAAGCCGGCGGCTCGTCGAAACCGGCGCCGCAGTGCTGGGCGTCGCCTTTCTCGTCAAGGCGGGCATGTGGCCGTTGAGCTTCTGGCTGCCGACCGCCTATGCGGCGGCGACGCCTCCGGTCGCCGCCGTCTTCGCCATCCTCACGAAGGTCGGCATCTATGTCATTCTCCGCCTGCATATGCTCGTCTTCGGAACCGCGGCGGGCGCATCGGCCGGTTTCGGCCAGGACTGGCTTCTGACCGGCGGCATGTTGACGATCGCCTTCGGGACCATCGGCGTGCTTGCTTCGCAGGCCATGGGGCGGCTTGCCGCCTATTCGGTGCTCGTCTCTTCCGGGACGCTGCTTGCGGCGATCGGCCTCGGACGACCGGAAATGCTCGCGGGCGCCCTCCTCTATCTCGTCAGCTCGACGCTGACGATTGCTGCTTTCTTCCTGCTCATCGAGCTTGTCGAACGCGGCCGCGACGCCGGCGCCGACGTTCTGGCGGTGACGATGGAAGCCTATGGCGACTTCGACGAGGATGAAGAAGAGGAGGAAGTGGGCGTCGCGATTCCGGGCACGATGGCCATTCTCGGGCTCTGCTTTTGCCTCTGCGCCATTCTCCTCTCCGGTCTGCCGCCACTTTCCGGTTTCATCGCAAAATTCGCGCTGCTGCGCGGACTCTTCGACTTGCCGGAGGCAAATCCAGCGAGCGTCATTTCCGCCGCCGACTGGACCTATGTGGCGCTCCTCATCGTTTCGGGTCTCGCCGCCATGATCGCCATGAACCGGGTCGGCATCCGGACCTTCTGGTCTTCGATCGAGGGAACCATACCGCGCGTCGTCGTCATCGAGATCACGCCCGTTGCCGTTCTGCTCGCCGCCTGCGTTTTCCTAAGCTTCCAGGCCGGCCCCGCTATGCGGTACATGCAGGCGACCGCGAACGATCTGCTCGCCCCCCTCGCCCACAGCGAGCGGGTCCTTTCCGCACCCAGGGCGGGAGGCCAATAGAGATGCGCGTCTGGTATCCTTACCCGCTATTCTCGATCGCCCTCTTCCTCATGTGGTTGCTGCTCAACCAGTCGGTGGCACCCGGCTCGATCATCGTCGGCGTCGTCCTGAGCACCCTTCTCGGCTGGGTCATGGTGAAGCTGCGGCCGACCCAATCGCGCCTCCGCCGTCTGGGGCTTATGGCAGCGTTCGGGCTTGCCGTCGTCGCCGACATCATTCGCTCGAATGTCGCGGTCGCCGGGATCATCCTGCGGGCCCGACGCAGACCGGCAAATACCGGTTTCATGGCCGTCGATGTCGACCTGGAGAACGAGAATGCGCTCGCCCTGCTCGCCTGCATCCTGACTGCGACCCCTGGCACCGCCTGGCTCGAATACGACCGGCGTCAGAAGAGCCTGCTCCTGCATGTGCTGGATATCGAGAACGAGGATCTCTGGCGGCGAACGGTCAAGCGTTACGAAGCGGGACTGAAGGAGATACTTGAATGATCGCGCTTGCAATCGTCTGGTCGGTCCTGCTTGCACAGGTCATGCTCGCCTTGGCGATGGCCTTCGCCCTCTACCGGATCATCAAGGGGCCCCGCGCCCAGGACCGCATCCTCGGCCTCGACACGCTCTATATCAACGCCATGCTGATGCTGCTTGCCTTCGGCATTCGCACGGCCAATATGATCTATTTCGAGACGGCGCTGATCATCGCCCTGATCGGTTTCGCCTCCTCGATCGCTTTCGCGAAATTCCTCATGCGCGGCGAGGTGATCGAATGAGCCATCTGACCGACCTGCCGTCCTGGGCGGCGATCGTCGTTTGCGGATTGCTGCTTCTCGGAGCGGCGATGACGCTCATCGGCTCGCTCGGACTGTTGCGGCTTCCGAGCTTCTACGACCGCCTGCACGCCCCGACGATCGCCACGAGCGGCGGCACGATCCTCATCTGCCTGGCCTCGATGCTCTGCTTTGTGGTGCTGCAGAGCCGCTGGATCTTCCACGAACTGCTGATCGTCTTCTTCGTCACGGTGACGACGCCGGTGACGTTGATGCTGCTCGGTCAGGCGGCCCTCTACCGCGATCGCGTCGCGGATCGGCGCGACGTTCCGCGCAAGCCGAAGCCCGCGTCCGAACCGGATGCGGAATGAACCCGTTCTATTCGCGGCCGCGGAAACGGCGCTGATAGGCCGCGTCATAAAGAGAGCTCTCCCGGAAATCCGAGGCTTCCAACCCCGGTCCGACGAAGATCAGCGCCGTGCGCTCGATCGGCTCGGCCGCGACCTTGGCAACGATGTCGCCGAGCGTGCCGCGCAGGACACGCTCATCCGGCCAGGTGGCCTTGACGACGATCGCCACCGGGCAATCGGCGCCGTAGAGCGGCGTAAGCTCCTCGACGACGCGGTCGAGCGCATGGATGGCCAGGTGGATCGCCAGCGTCGAACCGGTGGCGCCGAAGGCCGCCAGCGTTTCGCTATTCGGCATCGGTGATGCGCGGCCGGAAACGCGGGTCAGCACGAGGCTTTGGGCCACGGCCGGAATGGTCAATTCGCGGCCGAGCGTTGCCGCGGCAGCGGCGAAGGCCGGCACGCCCGGCGTCATCGTGTAGCCGATGCCGTGTTTCTCCAGACGCCGGATCTGCTCGGCCACCGCACTCCAGACGGAAAGGTCACCGGAATGCAGCCGCGCCACATCCTCTCCGGCTTCAGCCGCGCGCACGTATTCCGCCTCGATCTCGTCGAGCGACATCGGCGCCGTGTCGACGATGCGGGCACCGGGCGGGCAGTATTGCAGGAGCTCCGGCGAAACGATCGAACCGGCATAGAGGCAGACGGAGCAGCGGCCGATCAGGTCCCTGCCCCTGACCGTGATGAGATCTGCTGCGCCTGGTCCTGCGCCGATGAAATGAACCGTCATAGTCTATCCTCTTGAGAGTTCAGGGCTTGACCCAGGACCATTGCGTCACCGGCATGGCCGGCCGCCAGCCTGTCATCGTGCCGACCGGCGACGCCCGGGCGATATCGATGCGGATCAGCGAGCCGCCGAGACGGGCGTGATGGGCAAGGAGTACCGCTTCCATTGCCGTCGTGACGGCATTGGCGACCAACCGACCGCCGGAGCACAGTGCTGCGATCGCCGCCTCCATGACGCCAGGATCGCTGCCGCCGCCGCCGACGAAGATCGCGTTCGGGCTGGTCAGTCCGCGAAGCGCGTCCGGCGCCTGCCCCTCGACCACCGCCAGGCCGGGCACGCCGAAGCAGGCGGCATTGCGACCGATCCGCGCTGCCCGTTCGGACGATGCCTCGATGGCGATCGCCCGCATCGCCGGGTCCGCCAGCATCCATTCGATGGCGATCGAGCCGGAGCCGGAGCCGATGTCCCAGAGAAGCTCGCCCTTGCGCGGCGCCAGCGCCGAAAGCGTCAGCGCCCGCACCTCGCGCTTGGTGATCTGGCCGTCATGCTCGAAAAGCGCATCGTCGCGGCCGCCGGCAAGCGGCAGGATGCGCGCTCCCGCATCGGCAACGACTTCGAGGGCGCAGACGTTCAGCGAATGGGCCTTCTCCAGTGCGAAGCTCGCGGCTATGTGCCGGGAGACGCGCTCCCGTCCCCCGCCAAGCGCCTCGAGAACGGTAAGTCGAGACTGACCGAATCCGCTTTCGCTGAGCAGTTCGGCGAGCGCCTTCGGACCGTTCTCATCCGACGTCAGCGCCACAACGCGGGCGCCCGGCTGCAGCTGCGGCCGAATGAGATCGAGCGATCGCCCATGCAGCGAGACGGTTGCCGCCTCCTGCAGCGCCCAGCCGAGCCGCGAGGCTGCCAGGCTGAAGGCCGAGGGCGCAGGGATCGTCCGCATCTCGGCGACATCGATGCGGCGCGCCAGCGTGGCGCCTACGCCGTAGAGGAATGGATCGCCGGAGGCGAGCACTACGACGGGACTCCCTCGCCTTGAAACGATCGCCTCGACCGACTTTTCGAAGGGGCTCTGCCAGACCTCGCTATCGCCTTGGATCAAGGATGCCGCGAGCTCAATGTGGCGGACGCCGCCGAAGACGACGGGGGCTGTAGCAATGAGGCGCTTGGCCTCGTCGCCGAGACCGGCTACACCATCTTCGCCGATACCGATCACGGTCAACCAGGGAGCGACAATGGCCGAGACGCTGTTCGACATGTCAGCCATGGGCAGACCCCGCATCCTGATCCTTGGCGGCACCACCGAGGCGCGGCAGCTTGCCGAGCGCCTCGCGGGTTATCGGCGCTACGACGCGGCGATCTCGCTGGCCGGCCGCACGGCCGATCCGCGGCCGCAGCCCTTGCCGACGCGCATCGGCGGCTTCGGCGGCGCCGAAGGGCTTGCCGTCTTCCTGGAGCTTGAGAAGGTTTCCCTGCTCGTCGATGCGACCCATCCCTTTGCCGCGCGTATGTCCCACAATGCTGCAACCGCGGCAGCGGCAACCGGAGTGCCGCTCCTCGGACTCCGCAGGCCCGCCTGGGAGGCCCAACCGGGCGATCGCTGGACGCGCGTCGCAAGCGTGGCCGAGGCGGTTTCCGCCCTTGGCGCCGCGCCGCGCCGCGTCTTCCTGGCAATCGGCCGCCAGGAGGTCTTCCATTTCGAGAAGGCGCCGCAGCACAGCTATGTGGTGCGCAGTGTCGATCCCGTGACGCCGCCGCTGAACCTTCCCGAGACCACCGCGATCCTCGCTCACGGGCCGTTCGCCGAAGCCGACGAGCTTGAATTGCTCGGCAAGCATGCAATCGATGTTATCGTCGCCAAGAACAGCGGCGGCACCGCGACCTACGGCAAGGTCGCCGCGGCCCGTAAGCTCGGGCTCGAAGTGGTGATGGTCGAGCGCCATAAGCCCGCCGAGGTGCCGACGGTCTGCACGTGTGATGAGGCGCTCGAACGCATCCATCAACGGCTGTCCCCGGTAAAGGACCGCGGCGTATAGACAAGATCCGGCTTGCCGTCGCGGGCAACGATGCGCGTCTCCAGCGAGCCGATGATCACGCAGGTCGCCATGTCGGCGCGGTCGGGATCGGCTTCGCCGAGCGGGATGACCGCGATGCGCTCGTCCGGCCGGCCGGCGGCGCGGCCGAAAATCACCGGAACGCTTCCAGGCAGCACCGCGCGCAGCACCTCGAAGGCCTTGCCGAGCTGCCAGGGACGCGCCTTGCTGATCGGGTTATAGAGGGCGATGACCAGCCCCGCCTCGGCGGCAAGCCTGAGCCGCTTGGTGATGACACCCCATGGTTTCAGGTTGTCCGACAGCGACATGGCGCAGAAATCGTGGCCGAGCGGCGCGCCGATACGCGCTGCGACGGCAAGCATGGCGGTAACGCCGGGGGTGATGATAAGATCAACCTGCCGCCATTCCGCCGGGCCTTTGTCGATCGCCTCGCAGACGGCCGCGGCCATCGCGAAGATGCCCGGGTCGCCGCCGGAAACCACACAAACATCGACACCTTGGCTCGCGCGTGCAAGCGCCGCCTGGGCTCGGTCGAGCTCCTCGCGGTTGTCGGAGGCGATGCGCCGTTGATCGGCCCGCAGATGGAGGCGGTCGAGATAGGGACCGTAGCCGAAGAATTCGGCCGCAACGGCGATCGCATCCTGTGCCTCCGGCGTCATCTGCGCCGGATTCCCGGGGCCGGTGCCGACGATGAAGAGCTTGCCGGTCATGGTTTGTCCTTTGAGCCCGGCCGATCTTTCCAGCCGGGAACAAGTACGAGCGAGAAATAGGGCGCCTCGTCATCCGGCTTGTCGCCGAGCGGAACCATCGCCGCGTTTTTCATCGTGCCGCGCTCGACATAGACTGCCGCGTCGAGCCTGCCGGCCGCCGCAAGGGCACGGCGGATCTTCGGCAGGTTGCGGCCGACTTTCATGATCACGGCTGCTTCGGTGTCGGCAAGACGGCGCTTGAGCTCGTCCTCGCCCATCGTGCCGGGAAGAACCGAGAGAACGTCGTCCCCCTGCACCAGCGGCAGGCCGGCAAGCGACCAGCAGCCGGACATCGCCGTGATGCCGGGAATGACCTCGACCGGAAAACGGTCCGCTAGCCGCACATGCAGGTGCATGTAGGAACCGTAGAACAGCGGGTCGCCCTCGCTGAGCACGGCGACGATCCGCCCCGCCCTGAGATGGACGGCGACCGCTTCTGCGGAGGCATTGTAGAAGTCGGTGATCTGCCGCTTGTAAGCCTCGTCATCCTTGTCGATTTCGGTCGTCACCGGATAGTAGAGCGGCAGTTCGACAAGGTCAGGCTTCAAAACGTGCTCGACGACGGCGCGGCCGTTGCCGTTGCGCCCCGCCTTGGCGAAATAGGCGACGACGTCCGCCTCGCCGAGCGCCCGCACTGCCTTCACGGTCAAAAGCTCAGGGTCGCCGGGGCCGGTTCCGACGCCGATCAGTCTGCCAGGCCCGCTCACAGGCCCGGCCTCGAGAGCGAATTCAGCGCCGCCGCCGTCATCGCACTGCCGCCCAGTCGGCCGCGGACGATCGCGAAGGGAACGCCATAGGAATTCTCGGCGAGCGCGTCCTTCGATTCGGCCGCGCCGACAAAGCCGACCGGCATGCCGAGGATCGCCGCGGGCTTCGGCGCGCCGTCGCGCAGCATCTCCAGGAGATAGAAGAGCGCGGTTGGCGCATTGCCGATGGCAACGACCGAGCCCGCCATCCGCTCACCCCAAAGTCTCAGGGCCGCCGCCGAGCGTGTGTTGCCGATCTCCGCGGCGATCTCCACCGTGCGTGGATCCCGGAGCGTGCAGATCACCTCGTTGCCGGCCGGCAGCCGCCCTCGGGTCACGCCATGGGCGACCATTTCCGCGTCGCAGAATATCGGGGCGCCGTTCTTCAGCGCATCGCGTGCGGCGGACACGAAATCGGCAGAGAAGACGAACTGACGCGCCGCCTCTACCGACCCGCAGGCATGGACCATGCGCACCGCAAGATCGGCCTCGTCTTCCGAGAAGCCGGAAAGATCGGCTTCTGCCCGGATGATCGCGAAGGAACGCTCGTAGATGGCGTTGCCATCGCGGATATAATCGTAATCAGGCATTTCTATCCCTGTTCAAACGCCACGACGATGCGCGCGGTCCCGAGCCGTGTAAGACAGGAGAGCGCCGATTCGCCAGCGTCTTTGTTTTCTCGCACCAGCGCATTGAGCCTGGCCAGCGCGGTTCTTATTCCGTTTTCATCCCTGTAGGCGCTTGGCGCGACGGAAGCAGCGCCATTTACGACAAGCGCATATCCTGATGGCGCACCGACAAGCGTCAGCGCAGATGGCTTGGGCCTGGCGCATCCCTTGGCGCAGCCGGAGAGATGGATTGCCAGCGAGCCGTCGAGAAGGTCGGCGCCGACTTCGACCAATAGCCTGGCTGTCGCCTTGGTGTCCATCAGCGCCGAGGCGCAGGCAAGGCCGGCGCAGGTCGCGATGTGATTGCGCGGATCATCGGCGGCGACCACAAACCCCTGAGACAGCGCGATGCGTTGCGCGACAGCCGCAGCCTCGCTCGATAGACCGAGGACGAGGATGCCATGGCGCGGCGCGAAGCGTATTTCCGACGCACCCAGTTCCTCGGCGCGCTGTAAAAAGGCGATGATATTGGCGCTGTCCGTCTGGGCAAAAGCAGGGGCGACACCGAGCACGATGCGCCCGTCGCCGAAATCGTGAATGCCCGCCGGCAAGAATGGCAAGGCGCCACCCCCCGGCGCCGGCAAGATGTCGCGGTCGGCGGAGAAGCGCTGCCGGATGCGATCCGCATCGAGGTCACGGCCGCGTGCGGCCGCGCCAAGGGCATCGAGTTCCGCCAGAACCTCCGTCACCGCGGCGACGACCCGTTCGGTCTCCAGCAGCGCAACGGGCCGTTCTTGGCGCGCCGCCCCGCCAAGCGACAACAGCCAGCGAAGACCATCGTCGCTGTTCCGCGCTTCAAGCCGCAGATCGGCGGCAACGTCCCGCAGGTGGAAGCGGCCACGTCCATCGATAACGATGGACAGTTTCGGCGCTAGCACAAACGTTGGTCGTCGATCGGCAATCGCGGCGCGCAAAGCTGCGGCCAACGGCCGCGGATCGGCGATTTCGCTCGCATCGATTCCGGCAAGCGGCGGCGTTTCGATCGCAACCCCATCGGCAAGGGCAATTCCCGCCTCGCCGATCGCGGCAGCAAGGTTCGGTACGGTGGATGCGGTCAGCCCACGGATTTGCAGGTTGCCCCGCGCGGTGATCTCGATAATGCCGCTGCCGCAGGCCGCGGCCGCTTCGGCCAACGCTCTCAATCCGGCGGGAGTCAAACCATCGATCGCCGGACGCAGCCGCACGAGCAGACCGTCTCCAGTCCGCATTGGCGCTGCGAGCGACGGACAGGCGCCGCGACGCATCGATCGGCCGGTCTCCGTTTGAGACCTGGGCGCAACGCAGCTCTTCATCGTTGTTCCATCATCCCTGGGCACATTGCGGCTTCACACTCCGCATCCGTGATAGAGCCTATATCACAGCCGCCTTCCTTGAGAGAGATCAAAGCCCGGACAAGCCGTCTCCTGCGGAACGTCGGGCTACTCGTCGAAGTCCGCTCCCTTGCGCAGAAGATAGATGTCCATGATCCAGCCCATGCGCTCGCGCGCCGCGGCCCTTGCCTTCACGATTTCTTCCTTCACATCGGCGAGACGCCCGGAAATGACGAGTTCGTCCGGCGTGCCGAGATAGGCGCCCCAATAGATTTCCGCATCCGGATCATCGATCCTCTGGAAGGCTTGTTCGCCATCGAGCATCACGACGGCCGTCTCGTTCTTGTGTGGAAAGCTCTCGGCAAGCCGGCGGCCGGTGGTGATCTCGACGGGCTTGCCGACGAGGTTGAGCGGAATGCGATGGCTGGCGCAGAGCGCCTGGAGGCTGGTGATGCCGGGGATTACCTCGAATTCGAACGCTACGCTGCCCCGCGCGCGGACCCTTTCGACGATCCGGATCGTGCTGTCGTAGAGCATCGGATCGCCCCAGACGAGGAAGGCGCCAGTCTGCCCTTCCGCAAGCTCGCTCTCAAGCAGCGCCTCGTAAGTCGCGGCGATGCTCGCATGCCAATCGTCGACGCTTTGTACGTAGCTGCGTCCCTCGGTCCGTCGGACCGGCACCGCGAATTCGACGGTCCGGCTGTCGCTGCGCGTCATGTAGCGGGCGCAGATATCGCGGCGTACTTCTGCAAGCTCCGTCTTCTTCGCTCCCTTGGTCGGGATGAACAGAACGTCGGCCCGGTTCAAAGCATTGATCGCCTGGACCGTGATGTGTTCGGGATTGCCTGCACCTATACCGATGATCAGGATATGCCGCATGCCGTCTCTCCCGCCTGCGCGCTACGCGTCGGCCAGTCTTTGGCGGATCGGGATCAGCGGCGCAAGGTCCATTGACGACAGGGGGCGCAACGAGGGCGTCAGCAGGGCGCCGCAATCTGCCGATCGACGGCGAGAGGAGGGTCATCCGGCAGCCGCCAGTCGATCGGATCGAGCCCCTTCGACTGCAGGAAGGCATTGGCTTTCGAAAAATGCTTGCAGCCGAGGAAGCCGGAATGCGCCGAGAGCGGCGACGGATGCGGCGCAGTCAGCACCAGGTGCCGGGAGCGATCGACGAAGGCAGCTTTCTTCTGCGCGTAGGAGCCCCAAAGCATGAAGACGACCGGCTGCGCCTGCTCGTTGACGGCGCGGATGACCGCGTCGGTAAAGCGTTCCCAGCCCTTGCCCTGGTGCGAGGCGGCCCGGCCCCGCTCCACCGTCAGCACGCTGTTCAACAGCAGCACACCCTGACGCGCCCAGCTTTCGAGGAAACCGTGACGGGCCGGTGAAATGCCGAGGTCGTCGCGAAGCTCCTTGTAGATGTTGACGAGCGACGGCGGGGTGCGCACACCCGGCCGTACGCTGAAGCAAAGCCCGTGCGCCTGGCCGTCGCCATGATAGGGATCCTGGCCAAGGATGACGACCCGGACCTTGTCGAGCGGCGTCAGGTCAAGCGCCCGGAAATACTCGCTGCCTCTCGGAAAGATCTGCCGGCCCTGCTGCTTCTCGTCCACAAGAAAGCGCTTGAGCTCGGCCATGTAGCCATGCCGGAATTCCGGCGTCAGCACGGCCTTCCAGCTCTCCTCCAGCCTGATCGTCGCATCCATGGATATCGCCTCGCTTCATTCCGTTCCGGAATTTAGACCGATGAGCCCCCATCGCAAGCACCGGCGCCGTATTTGTCCCCTCAGTTCACCGCTTTGATTACCCCTGTCGCGAGGCATTGTATTTCTTTGGATATAGCGCTAACCAAGACCGAGAACCGTTATATCCTAATAAATATCACGAGAGAGATGGAGGCAGGCGTGTTGATGAGACGGAGAGAGTGGCTGAAAGGTTTCGGGATTACCGGTTTGGTGCTGGCGCTCGGCATGACATTGGCGGGCGCGGCATTCGCCCCGGCCGAGGCGCAGGAAAGGGTAACGATATTCGCTGCGGCGAGCCTGAAGAACGCGCTCGACTCTGTGAATGCTGAATGGAAAAAGGAGAGCGGAAAAGAGACGACCGCCTCCTACGCGGCGAGCTCGGCGCTCGCAAAGCAGATCGAGCAGGGTGCCCCGGCCGATATCTTCGTCTCGGCCGATCTCGCCTGGATGGACTATCTTGCCGAGAAAAAGCTGATCAAAAGCGACAGCCGCTCCAACCTGCTCGGTAACCGCATCGTCCTCGTTTCCGCCGAGACGGATGCCCAACCTGTCGAGATCAAGCCTGGCCTCGACCTCGCCGGCCTGCTCGGCGACGAACGCCTGGCAATGGGCGCCGTCGAGTCGGTCCCGGCCGGCAAATACGGCAAGGCGGCACTCGAAAAGCTCGGCATCTGGCCGACGGTCGCCAAGAAGTTGGCCGGGGCCGAAAGCGTCCGCGCCGCCCTCCTTCTCGTTTCGCGCGGCGAGGCACCCTACGGCATCGTCTACAAGACCGATGCGGCCGCCGATCCGGGCGTGAAGGTGGTCGGAACCTTCCCTGAAGACAGCCATCCGCCGATCATCTACCCGATCGCCATCACCGCCGAGAGCAAGAACCCGGATGCCGCCGCCTATCTCGAATTCGTCAAGTCGCCCAGGGCCGCGGCACTCTTCGAGGCACAAGACTTCATCGTCCTCGAATAGGGCCTTGCGCCACCGGCCGTCGAGCGGGCAGAACATGGTCGCGTCGTTTACGTATTGGCGCGGCACCTCATGCAATACGGGAGCACGAACTTGGACTGGATGGCCCTGAGCGACGCGGAATGGACAGCCGTCCGCTTGAGCCTGCGCGTGGCAACGGTCGCCATGCTTTCCAGCCTGCCGCTCGCACTGCTGGTCGCCATGGCGCTGGCGCGCGGACGTTTCTGGGGCAAGTCGGTCCTGAACGGCCTCGTCCACATGCCGCTGATCCTGCCGCCGGTGGTCACCGGCTTCGTGCTGCTCATCCTGTTCGGGCGGCGCGGTCCGATCGGCGCCTTTCTTGCCGAGAATTTCGGGCTTGTCTTTTCCTTCCGCTGGACCGGCGCGGCGCTCGCCTGCGCCGTCATGGGCTTTCCGCTAATGGTGCGCAGCATCCGGCTGTCGATCGAAGCGGTCGATCGCAAGCTGGAGGATGCCGCCGCGACGCTCGGTGCCAATCCGGCCTGGGTGTTCCTGACCGTGACCCTGCCGTTGGTCCTTCCCGGCATCGTCGCCGGCATGATCCTTTCCTTCGCCAAGGCGATGGGCGAGTTCGGCGCGACCATTACTTTCGTCTCGAACATCCCCGGCGAGACGCAGACGCTATCCGCCGCGATCTACAGCTTCACCCAGGTTCCGGGCGGGGACGCCGGCGCCATGCGCCTCGCCGTCATCTCGATCGTCATCTCGATGGCGGCGCTGATGCTGTCGGAATTCCTTGCCGCCGCCGCGGCGCGACGGACGGTCGCCGCATGAGCCTCGAGGTCGAAGCGCGCCACCGGATCGGCTCTTTCGTGATCGACGCCGCGTTCCGCTCGGAGGGCGGCGTGACGGCGCTTTTCGGCCGTTCCGGCTCCGGAAAGACGTCGGTGATCAACATCATCGCCGGGCTTCTGAAACCTGATGCCGGCCGCATCCTGCTCGACGGAGACGTGATCGCCGACAGCAAGCGCCGGCTCTTCACCCCCGTGCACCGCCGGCGCTTCGGCTACGTGTTCCAGGAAGCCCGGCTCTTTCCGCATTTGAGCGTCCGCAAGAATCTCGCCTATGGGCGCTGGTTCGCCGCTGCAGGCAAGTCCACGTCCGAGTTCGCAAAGGTCGTCGAGATGCTCGGTATCGGGGATCTGCTCGAGCGTCGTCCCTCGACGCTCTCCGGCGGCGAGCGCCAGCGTGTCGCCGTCGGCCGGGCGCTGCTTGCCGCACCGCGGCTGCTCTTGATGGACGAACCGCTCGCTGCCCTCGACGAGGCGAGAAAGGCGGAGATCCTGCCCTATCTGGAGCGGCTTCGCGACGAGACGCGGATACCGATCGTCTATGTCAGCCATTCCGTCGCGGAGGTGGCGCGGCTGGCGGAGCGCGTCGTCGTCATTGAGGACGGCCGGGTCAAAGCATCCGGCGCGGCCGCCGCCATTCTCAGCCGGTCGACGGCCGCGATCGAGCGGCGGGAGACAGGCGCCTTGATCGAAGGCGTGGTCGACAGTCATGACGCCACGCATAATCTGACCGTGGTGCGTGCCGGCGAATGCCTGATCCGCATACCGCATCTCGTCACGGCGCCAGGCCATCGGCTTCGCCTCTATATCGCCGGGCGTGATGTGATGCTCGCCACGACGAAGCCGGAAGGGATCAGCGCGCTGAACGTCCTGCGGGGAACGATCGTCGACCTATCGCCGGGTCATCAGGGCAGTATTGACGTGCGCGTCGATTGCGGCGGCAATATCATCGTCGCCCGCATCACCGCCCTGTCCCGCGAGGCGCTCGGGCTCGAGCCGGGTAAACCAGTCCACGTCATCATCAAGACCGTGGCGCTGGATTATTAGATATAGACCCAAAAACCCCTCCCCACAGGTGGGAGGGGCTTAACCTGCCGCACCCACTCCGCCTCGTTTGGACCGTTCCTGCAGGGTCGAGCTTGGGAAAATGGCCCTCGGGCGCAGCAGGCACCTAGCTCCTCCCCCTTGTGGGGAGGGGTTGGGGAGGGGTAACATTTGCACCTTCATCGCGCGCCGCCTCGAGCCAGTCGAGGTCGTCGGCGATCGCGGCGTCGGCCTTCTCCTCCATGGCCCGAAAGCGCTCGATCAGCGCCTCGCCGAAAGCGGTAAGGACCGCGCCACCACCCTGCTTGCCGCCCCGCTGCGACTCGACTGCGGGCTCATTGAACATCCGGTTGAGCGCATCGACCAGCAGCCAGGCGCGGCGGTAGGACATGTCCATGGCGCGACCGGCGGCGGAGATCGATCCGGTTTCGCGGATCAGCTCGAGAAGCATGATCTTGCCGCGCCCGAGGCGATCCTCGGGCGGAAAGTCGATGCGCAGGACGGGGCGAAGCTTGTTGTCGGCTTTGGGCATGGGTGGAGCATAGAGGCGCAAGCGCAGCTCGAAAAGATCCGCGCTTACAAGCTCATGCCGCCATCGATGACATGCACCTGGCCGGTCGTATAGGCCGCGGCGTCGCTGGCAAGATAGACGGCCAGCGCGGCGATCTCCTCGGGCGTGCCGAGACGACCCATCGGCTGGCGGGCGATGAAGGCGGCGCGCGCCTCCTCGTAATTGCCCTGCGCCCGCATCCGTTCCTCCAGCGACGGCGATTGCACGGTGCCGGGAGCGATGGCGTTGCAGCGAATGCTTTTGCCTATGAAGTCGATTGCCACGGACTTGGTGAGGCCGATGACCGCCGCCTTGCTGGCGGAATAGACAAAGCGGTTCGGCACGCCCATCGGCACGCCTGCGACCGATGCCATGTTGATGATCGAGCCGCCGCCCTTTTCGACCATGCCCGGCAGGAAGGCGCGGATCATCCGGAACATCGATTTGACGTTGAGGTCGAAGGCGAAATCATAGTCCTTCTCGCTCGTCTCCAGGATCGTGCCGGCATGGACGAAACCGGCGCAGTTGAAGAGGACGTCGACCGCCCCGGTGCGCGCCGCGAAATCGGCGATCGCCGCTTCGTTCAACACGTCGAGCTTCGCCACCTCGATGCCCCCGGCGGCAAGTTCGGCGAGCTTGTCCTCGTTGATGTCGGTCGCGATGACCGAAGCCCCTTCCCGGCTGAACGCTTCGGCCGCGGCGCGGCCGATACCCTGTGCTGCGGCGCTGATCACAGCACGCTTGCCTGCAAGAATACCGCTCATTGTCTGCCTCATCTATATTGGTAGGATTAGCGTTGGCGCGCTCGGCGACCCCGCATCTCGGTTGCCAACAGACATCGAAGTCCGCCGGACTGTCAAGGCGGCAATTTGTATTTTTATCGAAAAAAGACAGATTGGCGGGACAGCTGATCCAACTCGCGATTCTCGGACGGCATGCCGATGGCGATCGCGCCGCCCGTCTGGCGGCGTTTTCCATCTGCTTCGCTCGAAGCGGTCGCGAAAGAAAATTACGCGCCGCCGGGGCACCGTCACGGCTCCGGGATCGGCCCGGCGCAGGCGCCGGTACGAATCTGTCTTTCTTCGTCCGGACGCAGGCTTGCCGCCGAAAACCCTTCATCAAAGCCTGAAGTCGTGGCAGTCTGTGACTGTAACCCTTTGGGAGAATGAGGGTTGTCGGTGCCTGCATGGCCGAGGCGTAGGAGCGCCCCGGGCAATTGCCGGTGGGCATCGAACGTCGCACGACCGCGAGGCGCTTCGCTCAGCGGTTGACCCCAAGTGCGGCACGCAATCCGGAAGGGAGGCCGGAACCCGCATGGATGAATTCAGCCGATTGAGTCTGCATGTCCCCGAACCGGCCGTCCGGCCGGGTGACCAGCCCGATTTTTCCAACGTCAAGATTCCGAAGGCGGGTTCCGTGCCGCGGCCCGAGGTCGATGTGGAGCCGGAAACGATCCGCGACCTCGCCTACTCGATCATCCGGGTGCTCAACCGCGAGGGCGAGGCAGTCGGTCCCTGGGCCGGTCTCCTCTCGGACGAGGAGTTGCTGTCAGGTCTTCGGCATATGATGCAGCTGCGCGCCTTCGACGCCCGCATGCTGATGGCGCAGCGCCAGGGCAAGACATCCTTCTACATGCAGCATCTCGGTGAGGAGGCGGTGAGCTGCGCCTTCAGAAGAGCACTTCGCAAGGGCGACATGAATTTCCCGACCTATCGCCAGGCGGGGCTGTTGATTGCCGACGACTACCCGATGGTCGAGATGATGAACCAGATCTTCTCGAACGAGAGGGATCCCTGCCATGGCCGGCAATTGCCGGTGATGTACACCTCCAAGGAGCACGGCTTCTTCACCATCTCCGGCAACCTCGCGACGCAATATGTCCAGGCGGTCGGCTGGGCGATGGCGTCGGCCATCAAGAACGACACCCGGATTGCCGCCGGCTGGATCGGCGACGGCTCGACGGCCGAGTCGGATTTCCACTCGTCGTTGGTTTTCGCCTCCACCTACAAGGCTCCGGTCATCCTCAACATCGTCAACAACCAATGGGCGATCTCGACCTTCCAGGGCATCGCCCGCGGCGGCTCCGGCACCTTTGCGGCCCGCGGCCTGGGCTTCGGCATTCCGGCGCTGCGGGTCGACGGCAACGATTATCTCGCCGTCTACGCTGTCGCCCGCTGGGCGGCGGAGCGGGCGCGGCGCAATCTCGGGCCGACGCTGATCGAATACGTGACCTACCGTGTCGGTGCCCACTCGACGTCCGACGATCCGAGCGCCTACCGGCCGAAGACGGAATCGGAGGCTTGGCCGCTTGGCGACCCGGTTCTGCGGCTGAAGAAGCACCTGATCCTGCGCGGCGCCTGGTCGGAAGAGCGCCATGCTCAGGCCGAGGCCGAGATCATGGACGCGGTCATCCAGGCGCAGAAGGAAGCCGAAAGCCACGGCACGCTGCATGCCGGCGGCAGGCCCTCGGTGCGCGACATCTTCGAGGGCGTCTATGCCGAGATGCCGCCGCATATCCGCCGCCAGCGGCAGAAGGCAGGATACTGACATGGCCAGAATGACAATGATCGAAGCGGTGCGCAGCGCCATGGATGTCTCGATGGGGCGCGACGAGGATGTCGTCGTCTTCGGCGAGGATGTCGGCTATTTCGGCGGCGTCTTTCGCTGCACCCAGGGGCTCCAGGCGAAGTACGGCAAGACCCGCTGTTTCGACGCGCCGATCAGCGAATCCGGCATCGTCGGGACCGCCATCGGCATGGCGGCCTATGGGCTGAAGCCCTGCGTCGAAATCCAGTTCGCCGATTACATGTATCCGGCCTATGACCAGCTCACCCAGGAGGCCGCGCGCATCCGCTACCGCTCGAACGGCGACTTTACCTGTCCGATCGTGGTGCGCATGCCGACCGGCGGCGGCATCTTCGGCGGCCAGACCCACAGCCAGAGCCCGGAAGCGCTCTTCACCCATGTCTGTGGCCTCAAGGTCATCGTGCCGTCGAACCCCTACGACGCGAAGGGGTTGCTGATTTCGGCGATCGAGGATCCGGATCCGGTAATGTTCCTGGAGCCGAAGCGGCTTTACAACGGCCCTTTCGACGGTCATCACGAGCGCCCGGTCACCCCGTGGTCGAAGCATGAGCTCGGCGACGTGCCGGAGGGGCACTATTCGATCCCGATCGGCAAGGCGGAAATCCGCCGTAAGGGTTCGGCGTTGACCGTGATCGCCTATGGAACGATGGTGCATGTGGCGCTCGCGGCCGTGGAGGAGACCGGCATCGATGCGGAAGTCATCGATCTGCGCAGCCTGCTGCCGCTCGATCTCGAAACGATCGTGCAGTCCGTCACCAAGACCGGGCGATGCGTCGTCGTGCACGAGGCGACTCTGACCTCGGGCTTCGGGGGCGAACTCGTCGCTCTCGTCCAGGAGCACTGCTTCTATCACCTCGAAGCGCCGGTGGTTCGGGTGACCGGCTGGGATACGCCCTACCCGCATGCCCAGGAATGGGACTACTTCCCGGGTCCGGCGCGCGTCGGCCGCGCGCTGACCGAGGCGATGGAGGCATAGGGCAATGGGCGAATTCATCATCAAGATGCCGGATGTCGGCGAAGGGGTCGCCGAGGCCGAGCTCGTCGAATGGCACGTCAAGCCGGGCGACCCGGTCCGCGAAGACATGGTGCTCGCGGCCGTCATGACCGATAAGGCCACCGTCGAAATCCCCTCGCCGGTATCCGGCAAGGTGCTCTGGCTCGGCGCCGACATCGGCGATACGGTCGCCGTGAAGGCACCACTGGTCAGGATCGAGACCGCCGGCGAAGATGGCGAGCCACCGCCGGACAGCGTTCCGGAAGCGCTTGCCGAAGCCGTCCTGGAAGAGCCTGTTGCCGTCTCCGCCCCACCTGTCCCCAAAGCGCCGCCCAAGCCAGAGAAGGCCGAGCCAGAGAAGGCCGAGCCCCGGCAATCGCCAGGGCCGCGCGAGGCGCCGGATACCGCGAAAAAGCCGCTGGCTTCGCCGGCGGTGCGGCTGCGGGCCAGGGAGCGCGGCGTCGATCTCAGGCAATTGTCCGGAACGGGACCCGCCGGTCGGATCACCCATGAGGATCTCGACCTCTTCATCAGCCGCGGCGCCGAACCGCAGCCGGCCCAGGTCGGCCTGGTCCGCAAGACGGCAGTCGAAGAAATCAAGATGGCCGGCCTGCGGCGGCGGATCGCCGAAAAGATGTCGCTTTCCACCTCGCGCATCCCCCACATCACCTATGTGGAAGAGGTGGACGTGACCGCACTCGAAGACTTGCGGGCGACGATGAACCGCGACCGCAAGCCCGACCAGCCGAAGCTGACGATCCTGCCCTTCCTGATGCGCGCGCTGGTCAGGACCGTCGCCGAACAGCCGGGCGTCAACGCCACCTTCGACGACCACGCCGGCATCATCCACCGCCACGCGGCCGTCCATATCGGCATCGCCACCCAGACGCCCGCCGGTTTGACCGTGCCGGTCGTGCGCCATGCGGAAGCACGGCGAATCTGGGATTGCGCTGCAGAATTGAACCGATTAGCCGAAGCGGCCCGCACCGGCACCGCGACGCGCGACGAATTGATCGGCTCGACGATTACCATCTCTTCGCTCGGCGCGCTTGGCGGCATCGCCTCGACGCCGGTCATCAACCATCCGGAGGTGGCGATCGTCGGCGTCAACAAGATCGCCACCCGGCCGGTCTGGGACGGGGCGCAATTCGTGCCGCGCAAGATCATGAATCTGTCGTCGAGCTTCGACCACCGCGTCATCGACGGCTGGGATGCCGCCACTTTCGTGCAGCGCCTGAAGACGCTGCTCGAAACGCCGGCGCTGATTTTCGTTGAGGGGTGAGCCAACATGAAGGAAATCTCCTGCAAGCTCCTGGTGCTCGGCGCCGGCCCCGGCGGCTATGTCGCAGCAATCCGGGCCGGACAGCTCGGCATCAACACCGTGGTCGTCGAGAAGGCGAAGGCAGGCGGCACCTGCCTCAATGTCGGCTGCATCCCCTCCAAGGCGCTGATCCATGCGGCAGAGGAGTTTCACAAGCTTCGCGCTGCCGCCTCCGGCAAGAGCCCGCTCGGCCTTTCGCTCGAGGCGCCGGCGATCGACCTCAAGCGAACGATCGCCTGGAAGGACGGCATCGTCGGGCGCCTGAGCAGCGGCGTGACGGGCCTCCTCAAGAAGGCCGGCGTTAAGGCCGTCATCGGCCAAGCGCGCTTCATCGACGGCAAGACGGTGGACGTCGAAACGGAAATCGGCGTCCAACGCATTCGCGCCGAAGCGATCGTCATCGCCACCGGCTCTGTCCCGGTCGAGCTTCCCGACCTGCCGTTCGGCGGCAATGTCATCTCCTCGACCGACGCTTTGGCGTTGAAGGAGGTTCCGCAGACGCTTGCCGTCATCGGCGGCGGCTATATCGGCCTCGAACTGGGCACCGCCTTCGCCAAGCTCGGCTCGAAGGTCACCGTGCTCGAAGCCATGGACCGCGTCCTGCCGCAATATGACGCCGATCTCTCGAAGCCGGTCATCAAGCGCCTCGGCGAACTCGGGATCGAGGTCTCCACCCGCACCGCAGCCAAGCGCCTGTCGGCGGACCGACGCGGCTTGCTTGCCGAAGAAAACGGCCGCGCCTTCGAGGTGCCGGCCGAAAAGGTTTTGGTCACCGTCGGCCGCAGGCCTGTGATGGAGGGCTGGGGACTGGAGGAGATCGATCTCGATCGCTCGGGCAAGTTCATCCGCATCGACGACCAATGCCGCACGTCGATGCGCGGCATCTATGCGATCGGCGACGTCACCGGCGAACCGATGCTCGCCCACCGCGCCATGGCGCAGGGCGAAATGGTTGCCGAAATCATCGCCGGTCAGAAGCGCAGCTGGGACAAGCGCTGCATTCCCGCCGTCTGCTTCACCGATCCGGAGATCGTCAGCGCCGGTCTCTCGCCGGAGGAGGCACGTGCGGCCGGCATCGAGGTCAAGATCGGCCAGTTCCCCTTCCAGGCGAACGGTCGCGCCATGACGACGCTTGCCGAGGACGGTTTCGTGCGTGTCGTTGCGCGCGCCGACAACCACCTCGTCCTCGGCATCCACGCAGTTGGGCATGCTGTCTCGGAGCTTTCGTCGGCCTTTGCGCTGGCAATCGAGATGGGCGCGCGTCTGGAGGACATCGCCGGCACGATCCATGCGCACCCGACCCAGTCGGAAGGTTTCCAGGAGGCGGCATTCAAGGCGCTAGGGCACGCGCTGCATATTTGACGGCGGGCTGGGCCCGACGCGATCGGCCAACCGAACCCCTCCCCACAGGTTGGAGGGGCTTTGAGTCCGCTGCGGCCCGCTGCCCCCATCTGGAAACATCGAGTTCCCAAAACCGTCAATTAGAGTGAGTCGGCGCGGCATCGTAAGCCCCTCCCCTTGTGGGGAGAGGTTTGGGGAGGGGCTTTTTTTGATCAGCAAGGTGTTACTGCAACAACTCCAGCCCCACCGCCGTCGCCTCACCACCGCCGATGCACAATGACGCTATGCCGCGCCTGACACCGTTCGCCCGCATCGCATGGAGCAGCGAGACGACAATGCGGGCGCCTGACGCACCTATCGGGTGGCCGAGAGCGCAAGCGCCGCCATGGATATTGACGATGTCGTCGGAAAGGCCGAGGTCGCGGAGCGCTGCCATCGCAACGACGGCGAAGGCCTCGTTGATCTCGTAGAGGCCGACGCTTCCCTTTTCCCAGCCAAGCTTGTCCAGAAGCTTGTCGATGGCGCCGATCGGCGCGGTCGTGAACCAGGCGGGCTCCTGGGCGTGGCCTGCATGGCCGGCGACGATCGCAAGCGGCGTCAGCCCGCGCCGTTCCGCCTCGCTGGCGCGCATCAAGATCAGCGCCGCAGCGCCATCGGAGATCGACGAGGAATTTGCCGCGGTGACGCTGCCGCCGTCGCGGAAGGCCGGCTTCAGCTTCGGGATCTTGGCCGGATCTGCCTTCAACGGCTGCTCGTCGCGATCGAGGTTGGCAGTCCCGCGCTTGCCGCCATCGGTGATTGCCACGATCTCGTCGGCAAAGGATCCGTCCTCCGCCGCCTTCAGCGCCCGTTCGAGCGACCGCAGCGCGAAGGCATCCTGATCGGAACGGGAAAATTGATAGTGCTGGGCGGTGTCCTCGGCATAGTTGCCCATCAGCCGCCCGGAATAGGCGTCCTCCAGCCCGTCGAGGAACATGTGATCCTTGACCTCGCCATGGCCGAGCCGGAAGCCGCCGCGGGCTTTCGGCAGGAGGTAGGGGGCATTGGTCATCGACTCCATTCCGCCGACGGCAACGCGTGACGCACTGCCGGAGACAAGCGCGTCATGGCCGAGCATCAGCGCCTTCATGCCGGAACCGCAGACCTTCGAGACCGTCGTCGACGGCGTCTGTTGGCCGAGCCCGGCGCCAAGCGCCGCCTGCCTGGCCGGATTCTGCCCGAGGCCGGCGGGCAGGACGTTGCCCATCAGCACTTCGTCGACCGCATCGAGGCCGGCACGATCGAGGGCCGCCTTCAACGCAACTGCCCCGAGCTCCGGGGCCGTCAGTTCCTTCAGACCGCCTTGAAAGGCGCCCATCGGCGTCCGTGCCGCCGAAACGATAACCACCGGATCACGATTGCTCATCTTAGTCCTCCCAGAAGCTTCGAGACGACTATATCCACCGCACGCTGCGAGGCAACGCCGTCGGCATCATACCGTTCAGCAGAGCCGCCGGCTGATACTGGCCTTCAGCCCATCCGTTCCGACGCGTAGGATCCCGGGCTCGGCGGGAAGACCACGACGCGGTTGCCGTTGATGAAGCAGCGGTGGTGGATATGGGCATGGACGGCGCGGGCCAGCACCTGGCTTTCGACGTCGCGGCCGATCGACACATAGTCCTCGGCCGACTGCGCATGGGTGATGCGGGCGATGTCCTGCTCGATGATCGGCCCCTCGTCGAGGTCGGCGGTGA
>NZ_NWTH01000045.1:0-35501 GCF_002531555.1 Sinorhizobium sp. BJ1 | reverse complement strand
CCACCAGGAGACCGCGCCTCCAAACCCGACCTCTCCCGCGTCAGCGGGTTAGTTCAATCCCGCGCGATTCAGTCAGAACGCCCGCCGCTCTAGGTGGCCCCACCCCAAGGACATGTTCCCGGCGATAAATTATGCGATCTTCTGAGCACAGAATGAGAAACATCCTCGCAACGTGCCGTGCACGGCGCTCGTGAAGAACGGCTCCCTTCCACCCCCTTGGGGACAGTCGAGAACCCGAATTGCGACCTGCTTGGACTTAAGAGCCAATTTTTCAAGCTCGCGCCTTTAACAAGGCGAACTGCAGACCCCGCGTTCAGGCTAGGCAATTCATACGGCGCCAGGACTGTCACCAGCCGCGGAGGAACACAGGACTACACTCCGATCAGATTTGACGTAATCTCTTGATTGCCGCTCCAACTTCGTACATGCTGCGTTGCACAACAATAGCGGCAACAACTTCGGGGCGCAGGCGCTGCAGCCTGAAAAATGGATCGAGTATCTGTTGCCCACTCGACTGGAGCCATATAACGAGGGTGTACGCGAGGTGCTTCGAGACATGGCGTTCTTTAAAAAGATTATCGCCGCAGGTGTAGTCGGACTGGCATTTGTCGGCGTGTTCGATGCTCTGAAGAACCTGCCGGTGGTTTCGGGCTGCACGTTCTATGGGCGTTGCAGCCAAGGCGATATTGCCGAACCGCCAACCGATCTCGGCTTTGATCCTGTGGCCCAATGAAAATGCGCGAAACCCCCATGATCGTCTACGACGGCGATTGCATCTTCTGCCAAAACTACGTGCGGTTCATGCGATTGCGCGAGACCGTGGGCCCTGTCGAGTTGATCGATGCACGCTCCGGCGATCCCAGGGTTGCCGACTTCCAGAGGCAGGGCTTCGACCTCAACGAAGGGATGCTCTTCGTCTTCGAGAACCGCGTGTATCATGGCGACGAAGCTGTCAACCTGCTGGCGATCCTCAGCTCGCCTTCGTCGCTTTTCGGCCGGCTTAACCGTGCGATCCTGTCAAACCGCACAGCGGCGCGGGTGGTCTACCCGCTGCTCAAGTTTGGGCGCCGGCTGACCTTGCGCCTTCGTGGTCGATCGCTTATCCCCGCTGACCTCGACCAGTCGACCAAGGTGGGCAACGGCTGGTAACCCGATAAGAGCTGCGGGCGACGGGCTCCCCAGCATGCCAGCGCACCCGATCACCGAAGTCGACCACAGACTGATTTCAATGCGTGCAGACCTTCGGTCGCGAGAAATCGACCAGCTTGAAGATCAGCAGCTTTCGCTCGAGCAAGCCTGGCATCTGACCAGCCAAGGTCGCTGCAGTCGCGCGCGTCACAGTTTCCCCATCTTTCACGTAGGTGACCCACGCCTCCGGCTTCCAGCGGAGCTGTTTCTTGATCTCGTGCAGGATGTGATAATTGCCGGCGCGAGATTGCTGTACGAGGTAGAGCTCTGAAGAGTCGATGATCTTCACGACCTCGTTCTGGTAGTTGAATAGATATGGCGGGCTGGAAAAGAGCAGGTGGTTGGTCTCGCCACCTTCCGTGTGCAGATTGCTGAACATGTTGATCGAACTTTCGGTCTTGAGACCGACATAGGGGGAGAGGCAGGAAAGAAAGAACAGGCCCGGCACCACGTAGACCCAGGCCGGCGGGCGTGGCGCCGAAACATTCTCGCAAGGCAGGTTCTGCAGCGCCACATAAGTCAGCACGATCATCCCAACTCCGCCGACGACGGACCAGACGAGGATCCATACGGAGTGGACGACCATGTCGAAAGTAGGCTCGGGGTACACCGAGGCAAGCAGCATCACGACGGCGACTGCAAGAACCATCAGCGCCGCACCGGGGATCAGGGTACCAACCCGTCCAAACTGTTCGCGTAGTGTATTCGCAGCCGCGACCGAAATGCCGTAGAGCTGTTTGCTGGCCGGCATCGGGATGCTCAGCACGTAAAGTGCAAAGACCAAGCTCGAAAAATCCATGTACCAGGAATAGGCGGAGATCGGGATGACGTAGTGGAAGACGAGCGCGAGGATGAAGCCGATCGCGAAATAACGCTTCCAGTAGAGCGCCACGATTGCGATCGCCTCGATGATGAAGGTTGCATATATCGCCAGATATCGGCCGAACAAATTGTCTTCGAGACCGAACGGCCGGGCGAGTGGAACGTACAGCCCAACTGCGCAACTGACGGATGGATCGAGGAAGTCGGTATTGATCTTGTGGAAGATACCGTAGAAATACATGATCGCGAGCAGGGCTCGAGCGACGACACGAACCTGGCTGTACAGCGCCATACGATCGATGGCCGCCCTGCCGCCGGCCTTGAGGTAGAGCACCGCGGCGCTGAGCAAGATCGCGCCGTTCATCACCGCCGTGATGGTTTTGTTGTTTGAAGCCACCGGCAGGCGAAGCCCATACAACAGAAGCGAAACGGCGACGAGAGCCAGCAGAAATCCAGTGCTCCGCGGATAAAGCAGCAGCAGGAGGCTGAGAAGGACGACGGACCAGCTCAGTAGCGTATACGCTGGCCCCTTGTATCCAATCAGTGAATAAACATCGCCGACAATGCTGAAGATCGCTGCCATCGCCCAGAACGGCGTGAATGCAGTCAGACCGTCATAGGTGTAGGCCAGGCTTCTGACACTGGAGCGTTTGCGTGGGCCAAAACTCAGGAACGGTATTGCGCTCGCCATCATCGATGAATCCACTTGAACGGCAATTTTTTGCTGGGGAAGCAGAGGACTGATTGTACCGCGCCCATTCTTCCCACGATTTCAGTTGCACACTTGAAGGCGCGTTCGTCGCCGAAAGGTTCCCCGCCGACGAGCCAGCTCCTGTCGTTTGCGGCAGAGGTTTTAAATTAGACAACTGGCAATTGTAAATGGTTCTTCAGCTGTGAATTGAGGCAGGCTCCGGCCGCGCACGATTGTTGCGGCCCGTCCGTACGAACGCCGCAGCCGTCTTACGACCTCTGGTAGACGCTACTACGCAAAATGCTGCACAGCAACATTCTCTTGTGCAGAGCGGCATAAATTTTACGTTTCGGTTGCACCGCAGCACACATCCCGGTAGTTTCAACACATTATCAGCTGCAGTCGGCGGAGGGTTTGGATTTGAAAGCCAGCGCATTCGATCCGCCCGAAGGATCGCTCCGCCAGTCCGTCGGTCGAGGCGCTGTCGTCACCGGTTTGGCTCAAGCGGTCAAGATTGCAACGCAGATCCTTTCGGTCATCCTCCTTTCACGCCTGCTGTCGCCGCAGGATTTCGGCGTCGTGGCGATGAGCGCGCCCGTTCTGGCGTTTGTCGCGCTTTTTCAGGATTTTGGCCTGACCCAGGCCACGGTGCAGAAGAATTCCATAACGCACGAGGAGGTGAACTACCTCTTCTGGGTTAACGTCGCCGTTAGCGTGGCGCTCGCCTGTCTCATGGTGGGTATGGCCCCTCTGATTGGTCGCTTTTACGGCGAGCCTCGAGTGGGGCCTCTCATCGCTGCAATGGCTTTGCAGATCATTGCCTACGGCCTCGGGGCACAACATCTGGCCCTCCTCAATCGGCGCATGGTCTTCGGTCGCCTTGCGATGGTGGAGATCGCGAGCGCAATTGCGGGCCTTTGCGCCGCCGTCGGCTGGACCTTCGTCGACCGCTCCTATTGGGCACTTTACGCAGGCACGCTGACGAGCGCCGTGTTGCCGACGCTCTGTTACTGGGCCAACTCCCATTGGCGCCCCGGCCTCAGCCTGAAAGCCGACGGCGTCGGCGTCTTGCTGAATTTCGGTGCCGGGATCACTGGCTTCAACTTCGCAAATTTCTTCGCCCGCAATCTCGATAATATCCTGATCGGCAGATACTGGGGCGAGGCTCAACTCGGGCTCTACGACCGCGCCTACAAGCTTCTTCTGTTTCCCTTGAGCCAGCTTGCCAATCCGCTCTCGAAGGTCATGGTGCCGGCGCTTTCGCGGATGACGAACGAGCCCGACCGCTACCGCAGCGCCTACCTTCGCGTCATGCCCCTTATGCTGGTCGTGGCGCTTCCGGGCGTGGCAGCGGCGATCGCGACTGCCGATCTGCTCATTCCGTTCGTGCTGGGAGAGCAGTGGCGGGAAAGCGCAGGCATTTTTCAGGCGCTCGGCTTCGCCGGCCTGTTACAGCCGCTCAATAATCCGGCCGGCTGGCTGTTCATCAGCCAGGGGCGATCCGGCGACTTCATGCGCTGGGGCGTCATCACGGCAGTGACCTCGGTCCTGGCCTTCCTGATTGGCCTGCCCTACGGCGCGCTCGGAGTCGCCGTTGTTTACGCGCTGAGCGAATACCTGCGGACGCCCTTTCTTTGGATCTATGTCGGCAAGAAGGGGCCGCTGAAGTTCGCCGATATGCTTCGCGCTGCAAGCCCCTTCATCCTTGGCTCGCATCTCGCCCTGGTGGCCGCCTGGCTTTCGAGGCCGCTTCTGCCGGATCAGGCCATTCTCGCCGTTGCCTGCGCCGCTGTCCTCTCCTATGCAGTGACAATCGCGGTCGCGCTGCTGTTTCCCTCTGGCCGCCAATCGCTCGGCGAAGCCCTGAAGCTTCTGCCCGAACGACTGATCAAACCGACCGACCGGGGATCGAGGTGAGCGCTGCCGGCGCGACCGGCCGGCATACGCCAGTCAAGCCGGCTTCCTCATCCTGCTCTTGAGTGTCTGGTAGCCGGTTTCGCCCAGGACGGTTCGCGCCATGGTCTTAAGCATGGCCTTCCGGCCTTCGGAGGTCGTTGCCTGCTTCAGTTGCTCCGACAGCCACAGCATGTCCGGTGAGATCATCAGCTGAGACTCGATGCACAGCACCGGCTTTCCTGAGAGCTTTGCAATGTTTACCGCCTGATCGTGCTCGCTTTCGATGAACAGCACGGCATCCGAGCGCTTGTAGAAATCGGCTTTGAACCGGCCATGGGCGGCAAGCCTTTGGCGTTCTGCCTTACTCGGAAGATCAAGCATGACGAGCTCGCCATAATCAACACCCTGCGATGCCAGCCAGGCCTCCGTCTGCGGCCGATATTTTTCCAGACGGCTGGTCACCAGATAAGCGATCTTACGCGTCGGCACATGTAGCGGCCGCGCCTGTGCAAGGAAGCTTAGATAGGCCGGGCCATCGTCATTTTCCAGATGCGTCGGATCGAAACACAGGACGCCGTCGATATCGACGCAGCTCTGCCCGAGAAACTTGTGATGCATGATGTTCCATTGGAACAGCCGCGGCTGCGGCACCAACTCGAATACGAGATCGGCTTCGTCGTAACGCTCATAGGTACCGTAGACGGCAGCGAAGATCAGCTGATCACGGGAAACGCCCGCTGCCGCCGCCCTTACCCTCGCCTCCCGCATGGCGCTACCGCCATTGATGCTGTCATCGAGGATCAGTATCCTTCGCATCTCTGCCATTGTGCGTCCAAGAGCGGCCGATCTCTTGGTGATTCCGCTGGAAAAGACCTTTCCGGCGACAAAGCTGTCCAGATCGGTCATCTGAATGTTCGTCGTCAGGCTGAAGAGATTGGCGGCCAGCATTCCACTGCGCGGTATACCGACGACCAGGTCGATGCCACCGGGTAAGCGGTGGAGATTCCTGGCGATCGTGGCATTCATGTCGACAATCGATCGATAATGCATCTTGCTGCACCCCTGGGTAGCATCGGTTGACACGCTAAGCCGTTTCAAAATTCGCAAATGGATTCACGCAATGCTGGCTTCCCGAAAACGTGACGGGTTCATTCGGCCCACCCCGCCAGGCGTAATCCGTGAGGAGATGGAACTCGGTCAACAACCACCGCTCGAACCGCTCCAGACGCATTGCGTCGTCAGCGGGCAGCAGCGGGCGAGCCATGCCTCCCAATCGCAACCCTTCAAACAGCGTGGTCGCGTCGGCCAACTTCTCCGTCGGGAAATCCCAAGGGTTGCGCTTCTTGAATTCCAGCGTGAAGGCTCGCAGATGGTCATCCGAAATGGTGACGTCATCGAGATATTTCCTCAGGGTAGCCCTCACCAAATCTTCCTCGGAGAACGATCGGACCGCCGCATAGGCAAGCGCCGTCGAAGCGAGGCCTCCTCCTGCCAAACCAAGCACCGCGCGCCTCGAAAGCCCTTTCATTGCGCCTCCTTCACATGATGAGACTTGCTGCCCGCAGCGAAAGCGCCGCTGCGGTCAGACTGGGGTTGGCGCAGGAACAACTCGGAAAGATGCTCGTGCCCACGATCAGCAGATTGCGAAACGAGTGATGGACCAGGTTGCGATCGACTACGGAATCGGTCGGATCCCTTCCCATGCGCAGCGTGCCTTGGACATGCGATTCCGTTCGCCGCAGGCCGCGGTCGATAATCTTCTCGACCGGCAACGGACGAAGAAGCTCCGGCAGCTTTTCTCGGGCGCGCACCATGCCCTGGACCGCATAGTTGGCCGGCCCCTTATATTGGATGAAGGCGTTGTCATTTTCGTCGAGGCGGACGGAATTCTCCGCCTCGAGCAGGTCCTCGGTGACGATCACCAGAGGTAGCGTCTGTCTGAGTCGCCCCTTGTCCGGACGCAGCCCATGCTGCCAACGATTTTCGAAATAGACGAGAGCTGCGGCATGCCTGGATCTGTGATCCCCGTCATAGAGGCCGAAATTCAACCCCGTGGTGATCGTGCTGCCGTCGAAGTTGTCGACTCCATCGAGATAGGCTTCCATGTTCCAGCCGTAGGACTCGTGTAACCCGCGTCCAACGAACTCACCATCGAGATCCGACCGCAGCATGATCGCGGCGCTTTGGATTCCATTAGCGCCGAGGATGAAGAGGTCGCCGGTAACCACGTACTCCTTGCCGCCATGCCGAAATCTGACGGCGCGAACCGAGCCTGCGGCATGGTCCAGCCGACGAACTTCCGATCCCAGGCAGACCGCCACGTCCGGATGCTCGAAGACATGCATCAGGCCGTTGTTCGCCGTGAACTTCGCGTCCGCCGGGCAGAGCCAGCAGCGAAGCGATGCACAGCAGGACGGACGCTGTTGCGTCGCCAATCGCGCGCGTGCGGTCGGCATGACAAAATGCTGATCGGGCTGATCCGCTTTCATCATCCGGTCTGGCGTTGACATGCGATGGGGCGGCTGGGGAAAGGCCATCGAACGCGGCATGATCGTAGCCATGTCCGGATCTCCCGAGATCGACATGATCGTCTCCGCCTGACAATAGAAAGGCTCCAGATCGTCATACGTCATCGGCCAATCCTGCCCGACCCCGTAAAGGCTCTTCAGCCGGAAATCGTTCGGATGCAGCCGCGGCGTCTGGGCGAACCAACAGTTTGTCCCCCCGCCAAGGCCGATGGTGTAGTTCCACGGCTTGGGGGAATTGCTCCGGTAGGTCTCCTCGTCCTTCAGATCCGTATTGGCTCCATGCTCGAGTTGCCAGGCGTGGGAATTGTGTCGCCCCCATTCCAGCAGGAGAACACGGGCTCGGCGACGCTTCTGAAAAGCGTGCAGGAAAAAAGCCGAGCCGAAGCCGGAACCGATGACGACGACATCGAAATGCTCTCCGGCGACCTGCTCGGATCGAACATCGAGGACCAATTGACTAGCCTTTCTTCGAAAGCGGAAGGCAACAGGGCGGCCGTTCCCGGCACACCGTCCGGGAGTTCAAAGCCCACGCGATGCAGCCGGTTTTCTGGCGTCTACACCCTAGCCTCCACGCGAGAAGCAGATGGCAGACACAGTTTTGACGATGATGCGCAGGTCCGCCACCAGCGACCAGTTCTCGACATAGCGGCGTTCAAGTGCGGTCCAGCCAGCGTCGGAGCCATTCTCACTCCTGCTCGCACACGGACCGACCGAGCCTGGGCGCAATCTCCCATAGAAATCCGCGGCATCCCGGCACATCTGCGGTTCACCTGGCGCGAGTGGGCGATTCCCGACAATGCTCATATCGCCGCGGAGAATGTTGATGATCCGCGGCAGCTCGTTGAGACCAAGCTTCACAAGAACCGCCCCGACGGGCGTAAGGTACGACTCGTATACGAGCGGCAGATGGCTCGTCCTTGCGGCAGTAGCCTGCGCGCTGTTCATGGTCTCGCTGGTGGTGCGGAACTCCAAGCAACTGAACACACGCCCGCCTCGCCCGACGCGTGGATGGGTCTGAAAGGGGGAACCCCGATCAGCAACCATGACAAGAATGCAGATCAACAGGAACAACGGGCTGAGAAGGACGAGAACCAATGAGGCGCCCCCTAAATCAAACCCGCGCTTTACTACGCGACCGACTCGGGGCGCTCGTTGGAAACCCCGAATTAAAACAATACCCCTCATTGCACAACCCCAAGCGGTATTGACTATCACAATGCACCTTAGCAAAAAAATTCCGCATTGCAACATAAAGTTTGGTTTTTCGCGTGCGCAAGGACGCGGGTAGTATTCCGAACTGCAAACGGCAGCTTGGCCGCCGTCAGCGCACGCTGATCTCGTTTGCGACCGATCGCCGAGCAGAGCGTTCTGGCGTGAAGTTCGAACGAACTTTCCGAGATCGCGGTCGGAGCACGGAACGGCCGAAGCCGCCGAAGCGTTCTGACAAGCGGCGGGAAACCGCCAACGAGCGTCTTGCCGCCCACTTCGCAAAGCCTCTGCGACCAAATACGGGGGGCGCTGAGCGGAGCGGCTCCAGAACGGAGGAATTTATGACCGAGAATATCGCTGAAAAGTCCTGCACGCCCTGCCGCGGCGGCATACCGCCGCTGACCAGGGACGAAGCCGCCGGATACGTTTCGCAGACACCAGGCTGGGATCTCCTTGACGACGGGCATCTGATCCGCCGCAAGTTCAAGTTCGACGATTTCAAACAGGCGCTGGCCTTCGTCGACAAAGTTGGCCGGCTGGCGGAAGAGGAGAGGCATCACCCCGACGTCTGTTTCGGCTGGGGCTATGCGGAGATCTCGCTGCAAACCCATAAGATCAAGGGCCTGCACGAAAATGATTTCATTTTGGCGGCGAAGGTCAACCACCTACCGAGATCATCCTGAATTTCAAGTGAGGCCGGCTTGCAAAATCGGCCTTGCCGCGACTGCGCCTTTTCGGGAATAGGATTACCGGGCGTCGGCACCTCTGGGGCGGGGTTTACCACCACCTGTTTCCGGTATGCGCTCTATCGCACATGTATCGCGAAACGCGCGTGGCATGTGCATCGGACCTTTGGCCCATATTAGCCCGGACTAAAGTCCCGCGAACCGCCCGAGGGGGAACTTCAGAACGCAATCTTCGTTCTCTCCCCTGCTGAAGGGTGCGAAAGGATGTCTCTCCGCGATGGCCACGAAACGCATTCAACCGCATTCCCGATCAGCCTGCTTCTGCTCGCAGTAGGCGCCATCCTGGCCTACTTGGCGATTGCTGGGGCTTGGTCTGAGACCAGGACCGAAACAGCCGTCTACACGCCGCAAATTACAGATAAATCGAAGCCGCACTGAGATCGGGCCGCGACTTGGAAACTGGACACGGGACGACGCGAAAGGCCCCTTCTTTCAGGAAGCCATCACAGTGGAAAGTTTCGCTGCGTCGGGTTGGGAGGAAACCGCAATGGCCAAGCGTTTAGCAAAGACGATTTCGCCAACGAAAGACAAGGAGGCCGAGCTTGTCGAGCAGGTCGTTTCAGATTGGTGCAAAATGCATCAAGTGGATCCGATAAGCCATACGGCTGTGATGGAGGGACTGAGAGTTCTCTACATGATCCGAGAGTTTGATATGACCGACAGAGAGGAGCTTCTGAAGGAATTAGTAGCGAGCGACGAGGACGGCCCTTGAGCCACGTCAAGTCACCGCGGACGGATAGAGCACCTAAAGCGCACAGCGCGCGATTCGCCTCAACGATACTGCGCACAGCTCGTATTCACCCCCTGATCGCATCGGCTGCCTCAGGCTCCAAACGGAAGATGAAGATGCCAGCCGCCGCTCCAGCATGACATTTGCTATTCAAGTGGTTCGCATGCCGTCCTAGGCAGCCACTCCGCTGCAGCGATGGCTAGCGCCAAAAACAGAGCTGGCGCGCCGAGCCGAAATAACAAGTGCAACATTTGAACGCGCCTTCGATTTACGCCGGCGGAGTGCATTCGACCGATCCTTCAGTTCATGCTCCACGATCAAAAGGCGCCCGCTGGTAGGCGGGCGCAATCGCATGATGCCTTTTGCTCCGCTTTGGGGCACGCTTTGCATGCGGGGCAATCGAACATAACGACTCTGGCTCATGACGGTTCCACATCAGGCCATCCTCTTTCGATTGCGCCGACCCCCGTCATCTCGGTTGAAGATCATCACCGCCGCCTACACCGGAAGCGGTAAGCTCATCGTCAGCCGTTAATCGGAACAATCGAAGAGTGAAATTCCCGCAGGGATTACAAGGGCAGATAATGTCAAGCTCAAACAGAAAACTTGGGAGAAAATGACGATGACCACCAAGGACCGAGGCGCGCAGATCAATAAGGCGAGGCGTCATGTGCTCGGTTTAGCTGTGGCGATAGGAGCCCGGATTGTCACGCTGGGCGCACCCGCTGCAACAATACTTTCGGCGTCCTCGGCCGAGGCCGGCGGCAAGGCCTGGTGGAAGATCGGAGGACGGGGCAAGGGCCATGAAGCGGCGCCCGGTAATGGTAATGGTAATGGTAATGGTAATGGTAATGGACCAATGTGTCTGCTGAGCGGCACTTCCATCAAGACACCAGCGGGCGAGACATGCATCGAGGACCTTCGCATCGGTGACCTTGTCGAAACAGTGCGTGGTCAAGCGCTGCCGATCAAGTGGATCGGTCGCCACGTCTACCGCCGAAGCGGTGCGAAATGGAAAGGGGCCGTGGTGCCGGTCCGCATCGCGCGCTTCGCCTTGGACGAGCACACGCCTCGCAGGGACCTTTATGTCACGCGCGGCCACGCCCTGTTCGTGGACGGCGTTCTCATCACAGCTCAGGATCTCGTCAACGGTACCTCGATCAAGCAGGCCCTCCCCGATGCGCGAGACACGATCGAGTATTTCCACATCGTGCTCGACAGCCATGAAGCGGTGCTGGCTGAAGGAGCTCCGGTTGAGACCTTCCTGTTGGAGGACCGCAACTACGAGCGTTTCACGAACTTCGTAGAATTCGCACGGCTCTATCTCGACGACGTCGCAGCCACAATGACACCGTTCGCACCAATCGTCGGCTATGGCTCCAGGGAGCACCTCAAGGCGCTGTTGCGTTTAGCTTCGCCTCGGCTCATTCGGCCTTCGCCGCTCCAGCAAACTTACGAGCGAATTGCGGCACGTGGAGTTGAACTCGCCGGCTGATCCGGCTGACAAGGATGAGGAGTGTCCACGCCGGCTAGCCCCCGCATCCGGCGTGGCACGGGCCCCAGAGCATGGCCCACAAATCCCTCCGGTCAGCTCTGGGGCCCGGTCCGCTCGGAAGCCGCGTCCGGCGTCTCTACTCCAGCCCCCAATTAGAGTCGAGCGGGAGAGACCTGCCATGAATCATCTTTCTGATATCAATGACATGACTGATGACGAGCTGCGGGAGATCTGCATGCTGGCGGTCGGCGTCTGCGCAACCGACGAAGCGATGGACGAGTCCTTGCCGCCTTTTTGGGGCGAGGTCTTGAAGGAGGTTCTTGCACGCGGCTGGGGCGGTAGCCGCGAGGCGATCATCAGAGACACGATGCTGGAAATCGAGTGCTTCCGAGGAGGATCGTCCGGAGCCGCATAGGAGCGCAGCTATTCTCCAGCATCCTGCTTTCGATTGCCTTCTCGCTCGGCAATCCGCGTGACTAGACCGAGATAAGCACGTCTCACCTCACTATCGTTGATCCGGGCGAAACCCCGATTGAGAGCACGCCCCATCGGACTCGAGACAAAGTCCGCCAACGATCGGCCGGCGCTCAGTCTGGCGTTACCACTGTCGTCTCTCGCGGACGGAATCTCGAAGAAATACGAAAGCGGGACTTCGAGCACGTTTGCGATCGACTGGAGCCGGCCTGCGCCAACCTTGCTGCGACCGGCCTCGTATTTTTGCACCTGCTGGTATGTCACGCCAAGTGCCTGCCCGAGATCGGTCTGTGACATTTCCATCGATACTCGCCGTGCACGAATTCTGCGGCCAACTTCGGCATCAATTGGATCTGGCTTTCTTTTCACCCGGGGGCTGCTGGACAAAGGAATCTTTCCTGGAGATTGAGCCCCAGAGCGGCGCCGAGAAGGGACTATTGGGGCTCTGCTCTGGGACCGTTGCGGGTCCATGCGACCAGCGGCTGCCAGGCGCCCGGGACTCGCAATCTCTTGCAGAAGGCGTGGAGACCTTGGGCAGGTGATGATGCGGAAGAACCCCAGAGCTGCCCAGAAGGGGGTGACGAGGGCGACGCTCTGGGGGTCCCACGTCCGACGCCTTCTACGATATTTTCAGAGAGCACCGTCAGCAAGCGGCCTCAGACCTTTGGCCGTCGGCATTGGACCTCTGGCCATACTCGTCGGGCCAAAGTCCTATAGAAAGGAGATGGCTGGGCTAGAAAACAGGCCATGTGCGCAAGGCGGGATGTCGCTACGGTGTTCATCGTAGTCGCAGCGGCACTCGCCGGACTGGGCTCGATCGCGACCATCACGACGACGGCAGATGAAATTGATGATCAAAGAGCCCTGCAACGTCGGGAGCCGTGCAGCGCGGCAGCCGCCAGAGGAATCACCACCACGATGAAGGTTACCGCCGCGCCCAGGAAGCTACCGAACTTTGTCTCCGGGACGAAAGCGTCAACTCGATGTAGAGTTGACCAGCCACATCGCGGGACCCGGCGCTGCTCCCGCGATGCGACGCGAAACAAGAAACACCGGCAACACACCGATGGTGGCGGTCGACGTATTGCAGGCGCATATCCGCGAGAACGGGTTCCTACTTCGAACCAGATCTACATTGGCGCGTTAATCAGATCACCTACATGCGGAGAACTGATAGTGAATCAACTGCTTTTTCGAATGGCTGATTTTCTTTCTCGCCCTCCCGGCTTCTATTTCGTGATCCTCGCGATGGCTGGCAGCACCGCCTTCATCCCTTTCGGCTTCACAAACGTCATCACCTATGCTCTGTCGGTCGCAGCAATCGTGGTCACCAGCATCGTCTTGATACAAGGCTACCGCGACACGGCGGCGATCCACGCAAAGCTCGACGAAATCATCGTGTCAATGCGCGAGACCCGGAACGAGGTGGTCGGCCTTGAGCACGAACAGCCGGAGCAGATTTCGGCGGCAGTCAAGCGGCTCGAAGAGGAAGCTGACGGACAAGACCAAGCCAGGACCACTATCTAGCGGACTTCATATATGCTCCTCAGTCCTCGCCGCCTTGCGAGAAACTTTCATTCGGCCTGACGAGCCGCCGGCTCCGCGCAGCGGCAGCCGACGCAGATCGCGACCGTCGATGACTTCCGCCAACGTCGCCGCCGCATGCAGGCGGTCATTTCGGCCAGCCCATGGCGATGTCGTGGGGCCCGATCCACGCGCCAGGATCTTTGAAGTCGATATTGCCGCGCGCGGTCCCCTCCGACGCGTTCATGAAGAACCTGTAGGCAGGACTCCCGAATGACCTTCGGCTTCGACGCGCTTTGCCAGCGCGCCTACCGCACTCTCGAAGTCTTCCGGCGGGCATCAAGCTCCGGGTCGTCGAGGATCGGTCGTGACTGGGTGAGGCTGTGACGTGCAAGACGCGCTGGGAAACGCCCCCTTCGATTAGGCCGGTCTCGGAGCGGTCGCTTGGACAGATGAGCCATTTGACGATGGAGGCGAGAATGACGATGGCGAGGTCGTGTTGGGCGGACCAGCGAGGTTCAGAGGGCCTATTAGCTCGCCGGCGCCTTTCCCGTCGATGCTCGCTCGACCAAATGACAGGCGAGTTCCACGCGGCGCGGCGGCATGGGCAGGCCGGAAAGATTGTCGCGCAGCAGGTCGAGCGCGATCGAACCGATCTCGCGCATCGGAATGTGCATCGTCGTCAGCGGAGGGTTGAGGAAAGCCGCCTGCGGCAGGTCGTCCATACCCATCACCGAGACATCGCCGGGTACCGAGAAGCCCAATTGCCGAATGCCGATCATCGCGCCCACGGCGAGGCTGTCGCCAGCAGCCAGCACCGCCGTGAAATCCAGCCCGCGGGCGGAAATCCGTTGGGAAATCGCCTGCGTCGCCAGTTCCGGTAGCCAGTCGTCGACGGGGACGATCAGATCATCCGTTGCCAGCAGTCCTTTCGCCAGCAGTGCATCGCGCCAGCCTTCGAAGCGCCGCTCGATGGTTCTGCGGCCGGGCCGCATGAGAAAGAGGATGCGGCTGTGGCCGAGACCGATGAGGTGATCGGTTGCCAGCCGTGCGCTCGAGCGGTTGCAGGGGGTGACGCTCGATAGCCTCATGAACGGGTCGTCACCGTTGAGCAGGACCACTGGCTTGTCGAAGTCGCGCGTCGCGGCAAGCATGCCCTCGTCATCAATGGTGAGGAAAAGCAGGCCGGCGACCTGGTCGTCTTGTTGGGCCTCCTTCAGCACGGCCAATTCCTCGTCCCGATCCGCGATCGGCCGGGTGACGATCTCAAGGCCGAGGGTCTGCGCACGATCCTTCAGGCCCTCGAGCACGTAGAGGGTGAACTGGTTGCGCACATAGTCAATCATTGCCGCGCTCGATGCGGCGAGTATGACCTTCTGACCGGCAACCGCCGTCGGGATGACATAGTTCGCGTTCTTTGCCGCTTCGAGGACCTGATGGCGGATCTCCGGGCGAACACCTTTTTCACCGGCCAGAGCGCGTGATGCCGTGCTGAGAGAAACACCGCATGCCGCTGCGATGTCCTCAAGACGGACACGCTTGCTCTTCTTGCCACGCTTGCCGGATGGCGGTTTCGCGATCACTTCAATGCTCCTTTTCGCAATCATGAGAAAAATTTTCAGATTGCGCAAGAAAAAACCTCGTGGCTTTATTTTCTCCGAGGAGCCGCGCAAGCGGTGTACAGGGGAGGTACGTCATGCGCCCGAATGCCCGCGATATTCGCGTTGGTCTCGATCGTCTTGTCGCCGGCATGACCGGCCTCAAGCATGAGGGTCGTTTCCACGAGCCGAACCTCGACGGGACCGCGGGTGACTACATCAGCTTCGACAGTTGGGAATGGCCACAGGGCGTCGGTCTCTATGGCCTGATCAGGCTCTGGCTGTTCACCGGCCGCGACGATCTACGCCAGCTCGTCGAAAACTGGTATGAAGCAAGGCTTGCAGCGGGCCTGCCCGAGCTCAACGTCAACACGACGGCGCCGATGCTCGGCCTCTCCGTGCTTTGGGCAAAGACCGGAAATCCGCGGTGGAAACCGGTGCTCGACGGTTGGGCGGACCGCGTGATCGCGGAAATGGGGCGCACGCCGGAAGGCGGCTTCGAGCATCATGTCTCCGATAAAGTCAACGACAACGAACTGTGGGACGACACGCTCTATATGGTAGCGCTTTTCCTCGCCTCCTACGGCCAGGCGAGCGGCCGGCGTGAGCTCGTCGACGAGGCTTCGCGACAATTCCTCGTCCATGCCCGCTATCTATCCGACCCTCAAACCGGCCTCTGGTTCCATGGTTGGACGTTCGACGGGCGGCACAATTTTGCGCGGGCACGCTGGGCACGCGGCAATGCCTGGATCACCGCCGGCATTCTCGATTTCTTCGACCTCGCCGATATCGCCAACCCGGTCAGGACCTTCCTTGAGGGAGTCCTTATCAGCCAGGTCGACGCGCTTCTGCCACTGCAGACCGCATCTGGCGCCTGGCGCACCCTTCTCGACGACGCGAGTTCATACGAGGAGATCTCGGCCACTGCGGGGATCGGCTACGGGCTGCTCAAGGGCCACCGCCTCGGCCTGGGCACACCCGCCTGGCAGACTGCCGGCTTGAAGGCGCTCGAGGCAGTCATGAACAATATCGACGAGAACGGCACCGTGCTCAACGTCTCCTACGGGACGCGCATGGGCCATGATCTCCAGTTCTATAAGGACATTCCGATCCAGCCGACCGGCTATGGGCAGGCGCTGGCGATCCTGTGCCTTTCCGAAGCCCTCCAGCATGTCGGTGCAGAAGGGCAGGCGGTATGATGATGAAGATTTTGTACGGGGCCGGCCCCGAGGACATCAAGGGCTACGATACGGAGCGTCTGCGTCGCGAGTTCCTGATCACGGACCTCTTTGTCCCGGATGCGGTAAACTTCACCTACACCCATGTTGATCGTCTGCTGATCGGCGGTGCCGTGCCGGTCGCGAAAAGCCTGACCTTCGGATCCGGCGCCGAAATCGGCACGCCCCATTTGCTGTCGGCACGAGAGATGGGCGTCGCCAACCTCGGCGGCAGCGGCACGGTCATCGTCGACGGGCAGGAATTTACGCTTCAAAACCGCGACGTTCTCTATGTGGGACGGGGTGCAAAGGAAATCACCGTAGCGAGCCAGTCCGCCGATGCGCCGGCGCGCTACTACATGAACTCCGTTCCGGCTGGCGCCGATCTCCCCCACCGGCTGATCCCGAGGCAGGAAGCCAAGCCGCTCGAGCTCGGCGACGCCAGGCGGTCGAACAGACGCCGCCTCGCGATGTACATCCATCCGGAAGTGGCTCCTTCCTGCCTGCTGCTGATGGGCATCACGGATCTGGCCGAAGGCAGCATCTGGAACACAATGCCACCGCATCTGCACGAGCGCCGCATGGAGGCCTACTGTTATTTCGACATGGCAAGCGAAGACCGGATCATCCATCTGATGGGCCGTCCCGAGGAAACGCGCCATCTCGTCGTCGCGGACGGCAACGCGGTGCTGTCACCGGCGTGGTCGATCCATATGGGTGCCGGCACCGGACCCTATGCCTTCGTCTGGGGCATGACCGGAGAAAATCAGGAATACAACGACGTGAACCCCGTTGCCGTGGCTGAGCTCAAATGACCGATACGACGTTCCACCTGAAGAAGCATCTCGCCGCGGGCGAAGCCATCCGCTACTGGCAGCTTGGCGCGATCGCCGAAGAGCGTTTCGACGTGCCGGACCAGCCGATGAAGGGCGAGATGGATCCCTTCTTCTTCCTGACCAAGCACAAGAACTTCATTCCACACGAATATCCGTGCCGCACGATCTTTGCCGAGCGCTATCGCGGCAAACGGCCGGACGTGCGCGGCGCTTTCGAAGCCACGCGCTGGTGGTTGCCGTTCGGCTCGCCGCGGCTCGATCTCTCCGGCTTCTGGTTCCGTCCGACGCGGCTGTCGACCTGGGCGCGGACCTATATCGAGGCGGAAAACGCCGGGACGGCGAAGGTCCGTCTCGGCACCTGCGGCGGGGCGGTCCTCTGGATCAACGATGCCGAAGCGGGCTGGATGGCCCCCTATAGCCGCAATCTCGAGGCTCGGGCCGAGTACGACCTGCCCTTGAAGGCCGGGCTCAACAAGGTCGAGATCTTCTTCGACGACCTTGCCGAGCGCGACGCCCGCTACTTCTTCCAGCTCGACTACCTCTCGGGTCCCAAGGCCAGCGTGGCGCTTCCCGTTCCCTGCGAGAGCGAGGCGGCAAGCAGGATCGAGGGCGTGCTCGACGGCATGCACTTCGACCGCCCCGCCTATTTCGAGGGCGACATCACGCTGCTTTTCGCCACACCGCTCCCGGTTGACGTCGGGGTCAATGTCGCCGTCGAAGGCGATTTCATGTCGACCGAGCGTTTCGACTACGACTTCATTCTGAAAGCCGGTGAACGGCACCTCGTCATTGGCCCTGCCGAGCAGGCGCCAGCCGATTTCCGCCATTTTCGGATCACGCTCGATGCCGGCGGCTTCGTCGCATCGCGCTCGCTGGGCGTGGAGATCTGCCACGCCGGCCGACAGGGTGAAGCACCGTCGTCGCTTGCGGCTCGCATCACTGAAACGCTCGACGAGATTTCCGAATTCTCCGAGCGCGACACAGTGCGCGCCTTCGCGCGGCTGGCGAGCGGGCGCCCGGGCGCGGACACCGACGCGATGATCGAAGAGATCCTGCCGTCGATCGAGGATTGCCACGACTGCGCCGATTTCTCGCTCGTGCCGCTGATCTGGTCCCGCACAGTCTGGGGCAACGATATCGGCGAGCGGACGCGCGCCCGCATCGATCAGGCCATTCTCAACTTCCGCTACTGGATGGACGAGCCCGGTAACGATGTGCAGTGGTACTTCTCCGAAAACCATGCATTGCTGTTCCATACCTCGGCCTATCTTGCCGGCCACCTTCTTCCGGACGCCACGTTCCGCCGCTCCCGCCGCAAGGGCGAGGAGCAAAGGGCGGTCGGCGCAGCCCGGGTGAGGGCTTGGCTCGACCATTTCGAAGCCTGGGAAATGGCGGAATTCAACTCCGCGCCCTATTTCCCCATCGACCTCAAGGGACTGACGGCGCTTGCAGCGCTTTCGCCCGATGCCGACATCGCCGAGCGTGCCAGGAAAGGTATCGTGCGACTGTGCGAGATAATTGCCCGCTCCGCCCACCACGGCATGATCACCGCCGCCCAGGGGCGCTCCTACGAACACACGCTCTGCGCCGGCCGCTCGCTCGAGCTTTCGGCCGTCGCGCGCCTGCTCTGGGGCAAGGGCTGGTACGGCCGCCGCGTGCACGCGCTGCCGCAGCTTGCCGTCTGCCTGCGAGATCACGGCCTCGTCGTGCCGGAAAGCCTGGCAGCGGTTGCCTGCCACCAGGGCGACGAGCACCAGGAATGGCGCTTCGCCCAGGGCGAAAACCGGTTCGCCGCACTCTATCACTACAAGGGACGGAATTTCGCGATGGGCTCTGCCAGCCACTACCGCTGGCGCGAGTGGGGCTATCAGGAGACCGTTCTGCATCTCAGGATCGGCGAGCGTCCGGAAGCAGCGGTCTGGATCAATCATCCGGGCGAGACGATCCAGTTCGGGTACGGCCGACCTTCCTTTTGGGGTGGTTGCGGCGCCCTCCCTCGCGCGCACCAGTATAGAGGGTTGGCCGTACTCGACTTTTCGACCTTCGAGGAGCAGCCTGATTTCACCCACGCCTGGTTCCCGATCGCCGAGTTCGACGAGAGCGCAATAAGAGGCAAGCGCGCCTTCGCGCGTAGTGGACGCGGCGCCGTCGCCCTCATCGGCAGCGGTGACCTGGAACTGGTGCAAGTCGGCCCCTCGGCCAAGATGGAACTGCGCCAGTACGGCCGCAAGACACGCTGGATCGTCCGGGTCTGCGACGCCACCAGGATCGAATCCGTCGAAACGAGATTTGCCGGCCTTTCGGTGGAGGAGACCGAGGAGGGCACGCTTGTCATCGATGATCCCGATTACGGCCGTGTGGTGTTCCGCAACGACGGATCGACGTTGGCCGAGGGCCGCACAATCGCACCGCTGGATTTCCCGGTCGCCGGCGAGGTCGCCATGCTGACCGCGGGATGACGATCCGGGCGCCGGTCGGGAGAAATCGGTGCCGGTCCAAAAGGCGAGCGGGAGAAGGCTCGCGCATCAAGAGGAGGAGGAGAAGATAATGACCAAGACAGGGACAATGCTCGCGGCTTTCGCCGTCGGACTTCTGACGTCCACGGCCGCAATGGCCGGCGACGTGCGCATCATGTGGTATTCGGACGGAGTCGAAGGCGAGGTCCTCAAGGATCTGCTCGACCGCTTCATGAAGGAGAACCCGGGGATCAACGTCATCCTCGACAACGTCTCCTACAGCGTCGTTCGCGAACAGCTGCCTGTGCAACTCGAGGCCGGAAACGGCCCGGATATTGCGCGCGTCACCAACCTGAAGGCCCAGAGCCAGCACTGGCTTGATCTTCGCCCGCTTGTTGCCGATCCCGACTACTGGGACGCGAACTTCGGCGACCAGGCCGACTGGATGCGCCCGGACGGCTCCACCCAGATTTCCGGCTTCATGACGCAGATCACGATCGCCGGCGGCTTCGCCAACAAGACGCTTTTCGACCAGGCCAGTGTCGCCATCCCGGGCAAGGATGCGACCTGGGACGACTGGGCGAAGGCGGCGAAGCAGGTCGCGGAGAGCCAGCAGGTGCCCTTCCCGATGGCGCTCGACCGCTCGGGCCATCGGCTTAGCGGACCGAACCTCTCCTTTGGTGCCAACTATATCGGTGCCTACGGCAAGCCGGCGCCGCTTGACGAAGGCTCGAAGGCCTTCCTCGAAAAATTCGTCGGCTGGATCGCCGATGGCACCATGAGCAAGGACGTCTGGGTGTCGGCCGCCGGCTCCACCTATCGCGCCGCCGCCGACGACTTCATCAACGGTCAGCTCGTCTACTATTATTCCGGCTCATGGCAGATTCCGAACTTCTCCACCAAGATCGGCTCGAACTTCGACTGGGTGGCGACGGGCAGCCCCTGCGGACCGGCGAACTGTACCGGCATGACCGGCGGCGCCGGGCTCGTGGCGGTCAAGTACACGAAGAACCCCAAGGAAGTCGCCAAGGTGATGGACTACCTCGCCCGCGAGGACATCGTGAAGGAATTCTCGGAGCGCACGTTGTTCCTACCCGCGCATAAGGGCGTCCTTGCGAAGGGGCTCGATTTCAAGACCGACGACCCCCAGGCGAAAGCTGCGCTCGCCGAATTCATCGACGCAAGCAAGACGCTGTCCGATCTCGCCCGCAAGCTGCCCGGCTGGCACTGGTCCGATACGGTCTATGGGGCCCTCGTCACCCGTGTGAGCCAGGCTGCCGCCGGCGAGATGCCGCTCCAGGAGGCGGTCACCCGCATCGATGCCGACATTGCCGCCAAGGTGAAGGATTCGGGCCTCTAGACACGGTCACCAAAACGCCGCCGACGGCACCAAGCCTCCAGGACGGAGTGCGCCGTCGGCCACGCGCCATCCGCTCGCCACAGCACGTTGAAGCGCCAGATACCGGGCTGTGCCGCAATTTATGGTCGCTCGCTATCTGCGTCGTCAGGGAGGCAAACGATGAAGGCAGAAACTCCTAGACCGACCGGCTCCGGTTTCGGCGAAGCGATCATGATCCCGGTCCGTCTCGCGATGGGCCTGATCGACGCACCCCTGCGCTGGGTGCAACGCAAGCTTGGCCTTGGCGGCATGGCGGCCTTTTTCCTGCTGCCCAACATGTTGATCTTCGGCATCTTCGTGCTGCTGCCTTTCTTCATCAACTTCGCCTATTCGATGACCGGCGGAACGGCGCTCTTCCTCGACGACCGAACCTTCGTCGGCACGGATCAATACGTCCGGCTTTTCGATTGCTCAAACTATCTCGACCCGAATAGCTGCACCGAGGACACCTTCTGGACCGCCGTCGGCAACACTGCCTGGTTCGTCGTTCTGCAGGTGACGCTGATGATTCTCTTCTCGCTCGTCACCGCGCTGATCCTCAACCGCGAGCTGATGGCGCGCAGCTTCTGGCGAGCCGTCTTCTTCTTTCCCGTTCTTTTGTCCCCCGTCGTCGTCGGCCTGATCTGGAAATGGATCCTGCAGCGGCAGGGCCTGTTGAACTTCGCGCTCTACGGCTTCGGGTTCCAGCCTTATACTTGGCTCAACGACCGCAACTGGGCCTTTGCCGCAGCAGTCGGCGTCTCGATCTGGGCGCATATGGGTTTCTACACGCTGATCCTGCTTGCCGGCCTGCAGGCCATCCCGAAGGATCTCTACGAAGCAGCCGAGATGGACGGCACCCGGCCGGCGCGCGCCTTTTGGCGCATCACCTTGCCGCTGCTCATGCCCAACCTGCTCGTCGTCATCGTGCTCGTCCTCATCCGAGCCGTGCAGATCTTCGACGAGGTCTACGTCCTCACCGGCGGCGGTCCGGGCACCAGTACGCTCTATCTCACCCAATACATCTACGAGACCGGCTTTGCGACGCAGTTGCGAAACCCCGGCCTTGCCGCGGCTGCCTCGATCCTCATGGGCGTCGTGCTCATCGTCCTGACACTGATCCAGCTTGGACTCGGCCGCTCCAGTGAGAAAAAAGGGAGCCGCAAATGAGCCGGATTGCCGCCTTCATCTTCCGACGCAAAGGCCGCAACGGCTGGCACTGGACGGATATCGTCACCTGGATCTGGTTGGTCGGCGGCCTCTTCATCATGTTCGGCCCTGCCGTCTGGCTCGTCGGCTCGTCCTTCAAGTCGCCGGCGGCGCTCGCCGAATTCCCGCCGACGATCCTGCCCTACGTCACCCAGAAGGCGACCGTCGACGGCTATGACAAGCCACTTGATCTCTACGACGTGACGCTGCCGGACGGCAACAAGGCGGTTTTGGCCGAGGTCCGCCGCATCGGCGTCATCAGCCAGATGGTCGATCCGCAAAAACCGGGAGAGATCATCAAGGTCAACATAGCGCAGCGCAAGCCGGTCAGGACCATGACTTTCGCGACGACCAACTATACCGAGCCGTTCATCCATTTCGACTTCGTGCGTTACCTCTGGAATTCGGTCTTCGTGACGGTGACGGCAACGCTGATCACCCTCGTCGTCAACTCGATGGCAGCCTTCGCGCTCAGCAAATACGAATTCCGCGGGCGAAGCTTCGCAATGCTCCTGATCCTCGCGACGCTGATGGTGCCGCTTTCGGTCATCATGGTGCCGCTCTATTCGATCGTCTCGGCACTCGGCCTCTTCAACAACCTCTGGGGCGTGATCCTGCCGACGGTGGCAACGCCGACCGGCGTATTCATCCTCCGCCAGTACATGCTTACAATTCCCGACGAATTGATCGACGCCGCACGCATGGACAAGGCCTCGGAGTGGCAGATCTACTGGCGCATCGTCCTGCCGCTGACGGCGCCGGCTCTTGCCGTTCTTGCGATCTTCTCCGTCGTCTGGCGCTGGAACGATTTCCTCTGGCCGCTGATCGTGCTGTCGCGCAAGGAGCTCTATACGTTGCAGGTCGGCTTGAGCATCTATTCCGGCGAACTCAACGTGCAGTGGCACTTCATTCTCGCCATGACCGTCGTGACCATGATCCCGGTCGTTCTGGTCTTCATCTTCCTGCAGCGCTTTATCACCACCGGCATTGCCGGAACCGGACTGAAATAAGGGGGCAACATGGGCCACATCAAGCTCAGCAACGTGACCAAGTCATTCGGCGCCGTCGACGTGCTTCATGACATCAACCTGGAGATCAAGGACGGCGAGTTCGTCGTCTTCGTCGGACCGTCCGGCTGCGGCAAGTCCACGCTCCTGCGCACGATCGCGGGCCTAGAAAAGCCGACGGGCGGCGAGCTTGCCATCGACGGCAAGGTGGTCAACACGGTGCCCGCCGCTGATCGCGGGCTCGCCATGGTCTTCCAGTCCTACGCGCTCTATCCCCATATGAGCGTGCGCCAGAACCTCGCCTTCGGCCTCGAAAACACCAAGATGCCCAAGGACGAGATCGCCGAGCGTATCGCCGAGGCGGCGCGCATGCTCGAGATCGAGCCCTATCTCGATCGCAGGCCCGGCCAGCTTTCCGGCGGGCAGCGCCAGCGCGTCGCAATCGGCCGCGCAATCGTGCGCCGGCCGGTCGGCTTCCTGCTCGACGAGCCGCTGTCGAACCTCGACGCCGAACTCCGCGGCTCGACGCGCGCCGAACTTGCGGCGCTGCACGCTCGCCTTTCAGCCACGATGATCTATGTGACCCACGACCAGATCGAGGCGATGACGCTCGCCGACCGGATCGTCGTGCTCCGCGCCGGGCGGATCGAACAGGTCGGCACACCTCTGGAGCTCTACAACCGACCGGCAAACCGCTTCGTGGCCGGCTTCATCGGCTCGCCGCACATGAATTTCCTCGAAGGCACGGTCGAAGCGGTTCCTTCGCAGAAGGCGATCGCGACACTCGCCGGGGGGCATCGGCTGGAGCTTCCGGTCGGCGCCGACATCGAAACGGGATCGCGCATCACCCTCGGCGTCAGGCCGCAGCACATCGCCCTCGGCGCCGGCGACAACAGCATTCGGGCAAAGGTCAGGCTCGTCGAGGCGCTCGGCTCGGAAACGGTACTGCATGCCGACGTCGCCGGACAGAAGGTTCTGGTCGTCGCTCCCGGCCAGCATGACCTTTCGCCGGGTGCCGACATCGATCTGTCGCTATCGGCCGCCCCCATCCATCTCTTCAATGAAAGAGGGCTTCGCCTTGAATGCGCTGTTTGATCTTACCGGCAAGACGGCACTCGTGACCGGCGCCCGGACGGGCCTCGGCCAGGGAATGGCATTGGCGCTCGCACGGGCGGGCGCCAATGTCGCGGCGCTCGGCTCCTCGCCGATGGCAGAAACAGCAGAGCTGGTTCAGCAAGCGGGCGTACGCTTCCGCGCCCTGCAGGTTGACCTGTCGAAGCCATTTGACGCGGCCGCGCTTGTCGACGAGGTCGCAACCGCCTTCGGCGGCATCGACATCCTCGTGAACAATGCCGGCATCATTCGCCGTGCCGACCTCCTCGACTATACCGAGGAAGATTGGAACAGCGTCATCGACGTCAATCTGAAGGCTGTATTCTTCCTGTCGCAAGCGGTCGCCCGGCACATGGTAGGGACCGGACGCGCCGGGCGGCTCATCAACATCGCCTCCATGCTGACATTCCAGGGCGGGATCCGCGTCCCGGCCTATTCCGCTTCGAAGCACGGCGTCGCGGGCCTCACCAAGGCCATGGCGAACGAACTGGCCCCGCATGGAATAACAGTCAACGCCATCGCCCCGGGCTATATGGCAACCGACAACACCGAGGCGCTGCGCAATGATGCCGAGCGCAACGCCCAGATTTCGGCACGCATCCCCATGGGGCGCTGGGGCACCCCGGGCGACCTGAGCACCGCGGTCCTCTTCTTTGCCTCCCCAGCCTCCGCCTATGTGACCGGTACTGTGCTCCCTGTCGACGGCGGCTGGCTGGTTCGCTAGTGCTGCGTTCTTCCGAGGGCTACCGTCCAGCGAAGCTCTGCCATCAATGCGAAGCCGCCGTAAACCGATCCAGGCCCTAGAAGAATCTCGGCGCGCGAAGCAAATTGAATCTAAGTTGAATCTATAGTTATTTGATACCGCCGGATGCCTGACAGCGTTTGGAATTAGCACGCGCAACCGGGCTGGGAAAGACGCGGGCATCAACGCCCGCTGAACCACCGCCTCCAGTTCGCAAGAAGATTGGTCTCGAGTTTGGGCTGAGGCTGTGGGTCTGGAATAATGTCGCAAGCGAGCATGTCACGAAGGCGGAGCCCGCCGGACTGAGAAACCAATCCATGCAGGCGGATGGAAGTCCGCGGCTTTCAACCACGAGGAGGAGAAGACTATGCCAGGCAAGAAGATTCTCATGCTTACCGGTGATTTCACCGAAGAATACGAAATCTTCGTCTTCCAGCAGGCCATGGAGGCCGTCGGTCATACGGTCCATGTCGTCTGCCCGGACAAGAAGGCCGGCGACATACTGCGGACCTCCCTGCACGACTTCGAAGGCGACCAGACCTATACCGAGAAACTCGGCCATAATGTCGTCATCAACAAGACGTTCTCGGAGGCAGAGGCTCAACTCGACGAGTATCACGCCGTCTATTGCGCCGGCGGCCGTGGCCCGGAATATATCCGCACCGACAAACGCGTGCAGGCGATCGTGCGGCACTTCCACGAAAAGCAGAAGCCGATCTTCACAATCTGCCACGGCGTTCAGATCCTGATCGCGGTCGACGGTGTCGTGCGCGGCAAGAAGGTCGGCGCCCTCGGCGCCTGCGAGCCGGAGGTCACGCTGGCCGGCGGTACCTATATCGACCTTTCCCCCACCGAGGCCTATGTCGACGGCACGATGGTATCGGCAAAGGGCTGGACGGCCCTTGCCGCCTTCATGCGGGAGTGCCTCAAGGTTCTCGGCACCGAGATCTACCACAACTGATGGACTGCGAGCCCGGCTCACGATCATGCGCCGGGCTCCGTCTTCCCGCAGGAGTTTCGCCGCCGCTATAGCCCCCCGGGTTCCAGCCGCGGCCTCTGTTGCCGAACATCTCGTATCCGTCCTTGGTGACGGCGAGCGTATCCTCCAGCTTAATGAAACCGCGCTTCGGGTGAAGCATCGTCGTCTCGACGGAAATGACCATGCCTGCCTCCAGAGGCCGATCCGCGTCGACGCCTTCATAGGCGACCGGGTGGTTGGTCATCAGGAACGGTGCTTCGTGGCTGATAAGACCCATGCCGTGGCAGAAGAAGTCGGTAAACGCGGCCGACGGCGAGCTTTCCAGCATCTTTTCCGCCGCCGCAATCATCTCACTGCCTGAAGCCCCGGCCGTGGTTTTGGCGAAGGCCGCCTGTTGGATCGTCTCGACTTCAGCTAACAGATCCTCGAGCTCCGCATCGGGCTCGCCGAGCACGCCCATGCGGCAGAGGTCCCCGATATAGCCCTGATAGTTGCCGCCGGAATCGATCGAAAGCACCTCGCCCCTCGCCCACGGCTGCGGCGAGGCCGCACGGTTGTGACTGGCGCCGAGGGTCAGCAGGCAATACTCGAAATGCAGGCCGCGATTGGTCTCCTCCCGCCTGAGGCGTTCAATGATCTCCGCCTTGGTGGATCCCTCCCGTGCGGCCGCGATGGTAGCGAGCATGGAATCGGTGATCAGTTCGGAGGCAAGCTTGAGTTTTTCCAGCTCTTGCGGCGTCTTGATAGCGCGCAGTCGCTCGAGCGTGTGCGTCGCGTCCACGAAACGCGCAGCGTCAAGACGAGAAGCCAGCACATCCCGCGCATCGGTGGGCAGGAAGGGGGGCTCAATGCCGATGCGAGCGCCCGCCTTGCCGATCTTCTTCAGGTGCTCGACGGCAAGCGCTGCCGCATCGAGCGTACCCCAGGTCGCCGTATGGACGGCAGGTGTCCAGAAGGGGTTGTTCTGATGTTCTCCCCCTTCCATGCGGTTGCCAACATAGGCTGAGTGATCGGGTGAGCCCTTCTCATAAACGACGATCGGCAGATAACGGCTGTGGCCGATTGCGTCCATTGCGGCGAAGAAGATGAACTTGTAGCCACCCAGCAGGTACTGCGTGTTGTGCTTGGAGGTGGCGAGCAGCACGTCGATACCCGCCTCCTCCATCAGCCTGTCGAGTTTCGCCGCATCGAAGGGCGGTTCCGCCGCCTGCGCTTCGCTTGGACTGATGTTCACGGGTTTTCTCCTGTGCGCCTTCAGGTAACAGGCGGGATTAATCGGAAATCCGGCAGGTCGCGAAGCGCGCGCTCGGGGCCGGCAGGCGAATAGACGACAAACAGTTGCATAGGACCGGATCCCGTGTTCTTCGTCGAGTGGAACCGGCTTTCCGGTACATAGACCGTGCAACCGGGCCCGACCTTCTGCGTCACCGGATTACCGTTCTCGTCCTCCACCATTTGTTCGCCCTCGCCCGAAATGACGAAGATGATCTCCTCAGAGCCGGGATGATTGTGACGCGCATGCCCCTCGCCGCTCGGCAAGTCCACCACACCACCCGAGAAGCGCTCGGCCCCGTTGACCTCCGGCGCGACGGTAAGCGCAAGCCGACCCCAGTCGAAGCCGAAGCTCGCTACATCCATCGGGTAGAGAAAATATCTGTCCTTCGCCATGCCGTGGCCTCCTCCGCATCTTTGCCCCGCTTCAGACCACCGTACCGATGGCAAGCGCCTTGAAGTCTTCCGTCTGCTTGCGGATCGCCACCTCGGCAGGCAGGCGCTCCATGGAGCTTGCGCCATAAAAACCATTGCAGCTTGGGCAATGATCCAGGATGTAGCGTGCATCTTCCGGCATCGAAATCGGGCCCCCGTGGCAAAGCACGATGACGTCCTTCCGTACTGAGCGTGCGGCCGCCGCTATCGCGTCGATCTCCCTCACGCAGTCGTCAAGCGCCATCGCGGAAGTGGCGCCGATCGCGCCGCCCGTGGTAACGCCCATATGCGCGACGACGATGTCTGCACCCGCCTTCGTCATCGCGATCGCCTCTTCCTCATTGAAGACATAGGGTGTCGTCAGCAGGTCCAGCCGGTGGGCCTCGGCGATCATGTCCACCTCAAGACCGTAGCCCATGCCGGTCTCCTCGAAGCTCCGCCGCATCCGTCCGTCGAAGAGTCCAATGGTCGGGAAATTCTGTACGCCGGAAAAGCCCATGGCCTTCAGTTCCGCGAGAAACTGCGGCATGAAAACGAATGGGTCAGTGCCGTTGACGCCTGCGAGTACCGGTGTCGCCTTCACGACCGGAAGCACCTCCAGGGCCATTTCCTTCACGATCTCATTGGCATTTCCATAGGCGAGCAGCCCGGCCGCCGAACCACGGCCCGCCATTCGGTAGCGGCCGGAGTTATAGATGATGATGAGGTCGATGCCGCCCGCCTCCTCGGCCTTGGCCGAAATCCCCGTGCCGGCCCCACCTCCGACGATCGGCTTGCCGGCGGCGATCATGCCGTGGAACTGTTCAAGAATGGTCTTGCGGGGGATTATTGGCATCGGTGTCTCTTTCAGGAGTTGGCGATATCTCGGTAGGCGGCGACTGCGGCCTCGGCGAACTGCGGATCGTTGATGTGGAGCGGAAGCCGTTCGATGCGGCGCGCGTCGGTTCTTTCGACGGTGGTTTCCAGTGCCTCGAAGAGCGCCGCATCCGCGGCAGGATCGAAGAAGGCGCCGCCCTCGATATCGAGCGCCGACACGCCTCTCTCCGGGATCAGGAGCCGGAGCGGGCCTTTGCAGAGGTTCAGCTTTGCGCCAATCCACCTTCCGATCGCGGCGCACTCCTCCGGAGTCGTGCGCATGAGCGTGACGTTCGGGTTGTGACGGTAGAAGAGCCGACCGGCATAACGCTCCGGCACCGTCTCGGGCGCCCAGAAATTCACCATATCCAACGCCCCGACGGAGCCGACATAGGGCAATTCGGTGCGCGCAATTGCGCCGAAACGATCCTCCGTCGCCGGGAGAACGCCGCCGAAGAGGAAATCGCAGACCTCCGTCGTCGTGATGTCGAGCACGCCGGAAAGAAGTCCGCTGTCTGCAAGTTTCTCCATCGTGCGTCCGCCGGTGCCCGTGGCGTGGAAGACCATGCAGTCATGGTCGGCTTTGAGTCTTTCGACGATGGCAGTCACACAGGGCGTCGTCACGCCGAACATGCTGAAGCCGAGAGCGGGCTTCGAGGCCGTTTCCTTCACCGGCCGTTTCGCCATAGCGGTGATCGCCTCGGCGGCGTTTTTCAGGATCACGCGGCTTAGGCGGTTGAGCCCAGCCATGTCGGTGACCGACGGCATCATGACGATGTCGGAGACGTCGACATAAGGCGCCGTGTCGCCGGAGGCGAGCGTCGAGACCATGACCTTCGGGAGCCCGAGCGGCAACCTGCGCATCCCAGCCGTGATGATCGACGTCCCGCCCCCACCACCGATGCCTACCACGCCGGCGACGTCGTCCCGCGCGGGAAGAAAGCGCGCGAAGGCCTCGCCCATCGCGGCGACCGCCATCCCCCGGTCGTCGCCGGCAAGCACCGCGGCGGCACCATCCGGATGCGCGGCAGCCACGGTTTGGGCGGAGATGTCGACCGTAACCGTAGGACGGCGCGTACCGACATCGACGCGGAAGGGTCGGCCGCCTGCCGCCTCGATCTGGGCCGCAAGATAAGCGAGTTCCTCCCCTTTCGTGTCGGCCGTGCCGACGACGTAGATGCGTTTCATCTCTCCTCCCTGGCGGCTCTGGCCCTCCTCTGCCTCGAAAAGCCGCCTCATGCCCGCCGGTTTGCCGGCTCTTGCAAAATTATGAGATGTGCGTATCGTAAAGACATGGATGTCTCACGTCAACAGAGCGAATCCTCCGCACGCGCCGAACGCGGTCCCCGAGCCCGCACGCGCAAACTCATGTTGGAAACCGCCACACGGCTGATGCAGTCCGGTATCACCCCCTCGGTGAGCGAGGTCGCGGAAGCCGCCGAAGTCTCGCGCGCCACGGCCTACCGCTACTTTCCGAGCCAGGCGGCGTTGGTTCATGCGGTGGTGGACGAGGCGCTCGGCCCGATTCTCGATTGGCGCTCCGAAGCGCCCGATGCGCTCATCCGCATAGCCGATCTGCTGGCGACCGCCATGCCGCGCATCGACGAATTCGAGGCGACCTTCAAGGCTGCTCTCAAGCTTTCGCTTGACCAGTGGGCGCAGCGCCAGGCCGGCACACTTGGCAACGAACCCCAGCTCACGCGCGGCCACCGCGTCGGACTTCTGCGACAGGTCACCGTGCCACTCGAGGGCAGGGTGTCCGCCGAGGCCCGCGAGCAGCTCGCTCAGGCGCTCTCGCTGGTTTTCGGTGTCGAGGTGCTGGTTGTGCTCAAGGACATTTGGGGCCTCTCGGCCGAACGCGCGCAATCCGTTGCAGAATGGGCGGCGGCGGCCTTGGTCGAGGCGGCGATTCGGGAGGCGCAAACCAAGAGATGATATCCCGCACTCTCGGCCCAATACAGAAAACTGGTATAACCAATTTGATTGATATGCGTGTATGGCGACTCGCGGACAGGTCTTCCGGAAGTGAACTGCCGGTAAGCATGTTAAGTTAACTTCCGTAGGATCGCGGCCTTGCGAGCGGTGATCTCAGGCAAAAGACAACGAGACAGGGACCTTGACGCTCGCTGACTTTGGTAATACCAGATTGGTACTGCGGCCCGTCGGGGCTTGAGATCTGACACAAGGCACAAGGGTCGAGGAGGACCCGCCCGCAGAAGCGCCAATCAGGAGGATTTGACAAACGGACCGCCGCGGTAAGGCGGGTGGCGTGTACAAAAAGGGGAGGAAATATTATGCGCAAGACAGTGGCCGGTCTGATGGCCGGTATCGGTTTCATGTTTGCCTGCGGAACACCCGCGCAGTCGCAAGAACTGACGATTTTCTGGGCCGAATGGGACCCGGCAAACTATCTCCAGGAGCTTGTAAACGAATACGAGGCCGAGACCGGCGTGAAGGTCACGGTCGAAACGACCCCTTGGGCGGACTTTCAGACGAAGGCCTTTACCGAATTCAACGCCAAGGGCTCGGCCTACGACATGGTCGTCGGCGACTCACAGTGGATCGGCGCCGCATCGGAGGCCGGCCACTACGTCGACCTCACCGAGTTCTTCAACAAGCACAAGCTAAGCGAGGTGATGGCTCCTGCCACGGTGAAATACTACTCGGAGTATCCTGCGAACTCCGGCAAGTACTGGTCGATCCCGGCCGAGGGCGACGCGGTCGGCTGGTCCTACCGCAAGGACTGGCTCGAGGACCCTAAAGAGATGGAAGCCTTCAAGGCAAAGTATGGCTATGACCTCGCTCCGCCGAAGGATTGGAAGCAGTTGCGCGATATCGCCGAGTTCTTCCATCGTCCGGACCAGAAGCGCTACGGCATCGCGATCTACACCGACAACTCCTATGACGGTCTGGTAATGGGTGTAGAGAACGCCATCTTCTCTTTCGGCGGAGAACTCGGCGACTACAGCACCTACAAGGTCGACGGGATCATCAACTCGGAGAAGAACGTCAAGGCCCTGGAGACCTACCGCGAGCTTTACGGTTTCACCCCTCCTGGCTGGGCCAAGTCCTTCTTCGTCGAGAACAACCAGGCCATCACCGAAAACCTGGCCGCGATGAGCATGAACTACTTCGCCTTCTTCCCGGCGCTGGTCAATGAAGCATCGAACCCGAACGCGAAGGTCACCGGCTTCTTTGCCAACCCGGCCGGCCCGGATGGCGACCAGTATGCCGCTCTCGGCGGCCAGGGCATTTCCATCGTCTCCTATTCCGAGAACAAGGAAGAGGCGATGAAATTCCTCGAGTGGTTCATCAAGGACGAGACGCAGAAGCGCTGGGCCGAACTCGGCGGTTACACGGCGAGCGCCAAGGTCCTGGAGTCGGAAGAGTTCCAGAACGCGACGCCCTACAACAAGGCCTTCTATGAGACGATGTTCAAGGTGAAGGACTTCTGGGCAACGCCCGAATATGCCGAGCTGCTGATCCAGATGAACCAACGCATCTACCCTTATGTGACGGCCGGCCAGGGCACGGCAAAGGAGGCGCTCGACGCTCTCGCCAAGGACTGGAACGCGACCTTCAAGAAGTACGGCCGCCACTAACGGGTAAGACATCGCGGGAGGGGGCCGGCTCCCTCCCCATTTCTTCATCTCTGCACGGAATGGTGCTGGCGCCGGACGCGGGCTCGCGGTCAGAAAATGCGCAACAGGATGGCGCAAGTGCGCCCGACGTTGGGCTCTCGGAGGAGGAGCACATTGGCCACCGTGGTTATGACATCGTTGGATTCGAAGTCGCGCGCTGCTTCGCGGGGGTTGAGCGACATCAAAATTCGCAATCTTTTCATTATTCCGACGATCCTGTTCCTGATCGTCTTCAATATCTTCCCGTTGATCTACTCGCTCGGCTATTCTTTCACCGACTTTCGTGCTTCGACGAACGCGCCGGCCACCTTCGTCGGCCTGCAGAACTACCGGGAACTGCTGAACGACCCCTTCATCTGGGCGAACTTTGCCATTACGGCGAAATACGTGATCGTATCGGTTACCGGTCAGGTTGTCGCCGGTTTCGGCACGGCGATGCTGCTCAACCGTGAGATTCCGTTCAAGGGTCTGATCACGACTCTGCTTCTGCTACCGATGATGCTGTCGATGGCGGTGGTCGGGCTCTTCTGGAAGCTGCTCTACGATCCGTCCTTCGGCATCATCAACTACGCGCTCGGCCTCGGCTCTTTCGAGTGGCTGGCGAATCCCGACATGGCACTCTACGCTGTCGCCATCACCGATATCTGGATGTGGTCGCCCTTCGTGATGCTGCTCTCGCTCGCCGGCCTCTCGGCCGTACCGAGGCACCTTTACGAGGCGGCGGCCATCGATCGCGCGGGACCGTTCTATACCTTCTTTCGCATCACCCTGCCGCTCGTGGCACCGATACTCATGATCGCCATCATCTTCCGCACGATGGAGGCTTTCAAGACTTTCGACCTCGCCTACATCCTCACGAGCCAGCCGACCACTGAAGTGATCTCGATCCGCCTCTACAAGATGGCGTTTCAGGAATGGCAGACCGGCCGGTCCTGCGCACTCGCCTACATCGTGCTGATCATGGTGCTCGCGATCACCAACATCTACGTCAAATATCTCAACAGGGTGAAGGAGCGCTGAGATGGCGGCCGTCCAAACTCGCTCCGAGCGCGCGCTGAACCGGGTGGCGATCGCCGCCGTACTTGTCATCACGCTGCTCTTCCTCGCACCGATCTACTGGATCACGTCCACGGCCTTCAAACCGCGCAACCTCGCGACGACCATCCCACCGACGGTCATATTCGAGCCGGAGATCTCGCCCTTCGTCAAGCTATTCACCAAGCGCTCTCAGTTGCGGACAGCACCGGAGCCGGAAGACTATGCCGCCGCTCCCTGGTGGGAACGGCTGGTCTTCGACGGGGGTGAAAAGGTCGTGCGCTCAGGACGCGGCGAGGTGCAGTTATCCGGCTATCCCAACCGCTTCATGAATTCGCTGATTGTCGCAATCACCTCTACGGTGCTCGCCGTTGGCATGGGTACCTTCACGGCCTACGGTTTCTCGCGCTTCAAAATGAAGGGCGAAGCGGACCTGTTGTTCTTCATTTTATCGACACGCATGCTGCCGCCCGTGGTCGTAGCAATCCCCATGTTCCTAATGTACCGGGCGGTCGGACTAAACGACACCCACTGGGGTCTTATCATCCTCTACACCGCCTTCAATCTCTCCTTCTCGGTCTGGCTGATGAAAGGCTTCATCGACGAGATTCCGAAGGAATACGAGGAAGCGGCACTCGTCGACGGCTACACGCGCCTGGAAGCCTTCTTCAAGATCGTGCTGCCAGAGGCGGCCACGGGCATCGCCGCGACCGCCGTCTTTTGCTTCATCACGGCGTGGAACGAGTATGCTTTCGCGCTGATCATGACGAACCGGCGCGCGCAAACGGCGCCACCCTTTATCCCAAGTCAGGTCGGCTCTGGCCTTCCGGATTGGACCGTCATTGCTGCAGGTACCTTCCTGTTCCTGCTACCGGTCGCCATCTTCACCTTCCTGCTCAGGAACCATCTCCTGCGCGGCATGAGTTTCGGAGCGATCCGCAAATGACGTTTCGTGCCATAAACCAGAAGTTTCTCGAGCCGGGCTCACAGCTCCTGATGATATTCGGCATCATCGCGCTGTGCCAGCCATGGAACCTGTTCCTTCATCGCTACGGACTGACGATGACGTTAGTCGGGCTGATTGCCTTCATGATCACGTCGAAGGTCCCGCCGGAACAGAAAACTGACGAGAGCAGGAACCCATGACGCAGATTGAACTACGCGGCATTGAGAAGCACTTTGGTGCCGTTCAGGTCATCAAGAACCTCAATCTCGCCATCAAAGATAACGAGTTCATTGTTCTGCTTGGCCAGTCCGGCTGCGGCAAGACGACGACGCTGCGCGCGATCGCCGGGCTCGAAACGATCGACGAAGGCGACATTCTCATCGACGGTCAGCCGGTGCAGCACATAAAGGCATCGCACCGGGACATCGCCTTCGTGTTCCAGTCCTTCTCGCTCTACCCGCACATGACAGTCTTCGAGAATATCGCCTTCCCGCTTCGCGCCACGCGCGGCAACCGTGCGGATATCGAGCGCGAGGTTCAGGCGGTTGCAAAAACGCTGCAGATCACGCACCTGCTCGCAAAAAGGCCGTCGGCTCTTTCAGGCGGCGACATGCAGCGCGTGGCGATCGGCCGGGCACTCGTCCGGCGTCCCAAGGCGATGCTCATGGATGAGCCGATCGGCGCGCTCGACGCGAAGCTCCGGGAAGAGATGCGCGCCGAGATCAAGCGGCTTCACATCAAACAGGGCTCGACTACGATCTACGTGACCCATGACCAGGTCGAAGCCATGTCCCTCGCCGACCGCATTGTCGTCATGCATGAAGGTGTGCTGCAGCAAGTCGGGAGCCCCCATGAGGTCTATGCTCGTCCTGCCAACATGTTCGTCGCGCAATTCGTCGGGAGCCCGGTCATGAACATGGCTGAGGTGACGGTTTCCGAGGACGCCGGGCATGCGCGCGTACTGATCCGAGGTGCTCCAGCCGCCTTCGATTTTCCGTCCAGTCTAACGGCCCAGCTCGCGGCCGCCGGGGCCGAAAACGGCAACCTCACCCTCGGCGCGCGACCTGAAGGGGTTCTCGTCTCGCGAGAAGCACGTGAGGGCTTCGTGCCCGTCGAGGCCCATATCATCGAACCGCTCGGCTCGCATGACATCATAGACCTGCAGGTTGGCGAGAAGATGCTGCGCGCAAGGACGAAAAGTGGCTTCGTACCTAGACCCGGCGAGGCCGTCTGGGTTCGGATAAATCCGGCTCAGGCGCATTTCTTCGACAGCTCGACCGGCACATCTTTCGGGATCAGGCTCTGATGGCGCATATCGAACTCAAAGGCATCACCAAGACCTTCGGAAGCCACACTGCCCTGAAGGATCTCAGTTTCGAAATTGCCGACGGAGAGTTTTTCGTGCTGCTCGGCGAGACGGGCGCCGGCAAGACGACGACTCTCAGGCTGATTGCCGGGCTAGAGCACGTCCGTTGAAGA